>JALGWK010000210.1 GCA_025774205.1 bacterium | reverse complement strand
CAACACTTCGCAATCGTGTTCGTCGCTCAGCCGGTCTGCTCGAAATGAAGATCAAGACCCAGCGTGACGGCGAAGAGCTCCTGATCAAGGTCCTGAAGTAAGCGGACGGACGTTGCTGGTACTTCACCGTATTTGCTCATGAAAGGTAAACCTCTCAGATTCGTACCTATTGCATAGCATTCAGGTAACCATCGATAACACCGGAGAAAACCATGCTGTCGTCATCGAAGAAGGGCCGCCTCACCGGGAGCCTGCTGCTCGCGCTCCTGCTCGTTTCCGCCACCGCCTGCCAGGGATCGAAGGTCTCGGTGCAGGAGATAGACGGGATCCTCTACGTCACCAATCCTGCCGAACCGACCCGCCCGAACATGACGGTCGGACTGACAGAGCTCTTCCGCATCGGTGAGGATGACATGGCAGGCGACGAGTACATCTTCACCGGCATTGGTGGCATCGCGACCGACGCCGACCACCGCACCTTCGTCCAGATCTCCCGGGAGGACATCGTCCGGAGTTACGACAGTGAGGGGCAGTACATCCGGACCATCGGACGACAGGGTCAGGGACCGGGAGAGATGTTCTACGCCCAGGGGGTCAGCCTCGGTCCCGACGGAAATCTCTGGGTTCCGAGCATGGGCTCGGCCCGGCTGGTCCTTTTCACCCCGGATGGCGAATTCCTGAAGATCATCCCCTTCAGTATGTTACCACCCCTTTTCATCCAGACCACCTCCGACGGATTCATGGGCATCCATGTCAACCAGCGACTGGTGACGGATGAAGTGGTGGAGATCGATTACCTTCTGCGCCGTTTCAACACCGAGGGAGATACCCTGAACACCCTCTTCAGGAGGAGTGTCCAGCTCGACATCACCGATCTCCAGCTGGGTGGCGTCGCCGAGAACATTCCCCTCTACACCCAGGATGCCGAGGGACGGATCTGGCAGTGCCGTCCCCGGACCGACATCTACCAGCTGAATGTCTTCAATATAGACGGTACCCTGAATATGGTCGTCGAGAAGGATGTTCCTCTGATCCCCAAGAGCGATCAGGAGATCGATGAGGAACGGGAAGTGGTGATGCGTCTTATCGAACAGCAGGCTGGTGGTCAGCTGCCGCCCGATTTCCAGCTCGACTACGAGCCAGACCCGAACCGCGCGTTTCTCGGTATCCCCTACCACGATCCCCAGGGATACCTCTGGGCCCAGGTAAGCCGGGAGGGCACCCACGATACCAACACCTTCGACCTCTTCGACGAACGTGGGAGATTCCTGCAGCGGATAGAGATAGAGGGAGTGAATTCCCCTGCCTTCCTCCAGTTCATCGACGACCGGCTCTACCTGGTCGAAGCGGATCCGGAGGGGATCCCCAGCGTCATCGCCTACCAGATCGACCGCTAGGTAACGGCCCGCGATCAATTCCCCGCACCCCATTACCGGGGTCGGGAACACAGCTTCAGAAGGCCCGCCGGAGTAATCCGGCGGGCCTTTGCCTTTTCCCAGCAGCTCTTCTCAGCTCTTCAAACTCCGCTCGAAGACCGTGACCAGCTCATCGATCTTCTCCCGCTGATCCCCGGGTGAGCCAGATTCAAAGGCGGCGTAGACGCAGTGATTGACGTGCGCCTCCAGCAGCCGTCCGGCGACCTTGCCGAGGGCTCCCCTGACCGCCGCGATCTGCTGGATGATGTCGATACAGTAGGTCTCCTCCTCCACCATCCGCTGGATGCCGGCGACCTGTCCGGTGAGCCGGTTCATCCGGCGCCTGATATCTTCCTTCACCTCGGGGGAGGTGAGACTGGAGGCAGCCTCCGGGGCGACCTGCCCATGATCTGTTCCGTTCGAAGCCATCGATATTCTCCCTTTCAATCGCTCTTTCAATCACTCTTCCGGAGGTTCAGCCGGCGCAACCTGGCACTGTTGCTCACCACGTTGATGCTCGAGAAGGCCATCGCCGCCTCGGCGATGAGGGGATGGAGCATCCCGAGGATCGCCACCGGCAGCGCGATGGCGTTGTAGAAGTAGGCCCAGAAGAGGTTCTGACGGATCTTGCTGAAGGTGGCCCACCATGGCCACCACTTCACCCGCGCCCTGCAGCCGCGCGACCTCCTCCGACTTCCGGTCGGGCATGACTCCGGCGATGACCCGCTCGATCCCGACCTGGGCAGCGATCGCGCGGGCGGTCCGTTCGTTGTCGCCGGTGATCATGACCGGTTCGAGTCCCATCTCTCTCAGGCTCGCAATCGCCTCGCCCGAGTCGGGTTTGACAGGATCGGCGACGGCTATGACCCCCATCGGACGGCCGTCCCGGGTGACCACAACCGCGGTCTCCCCCCGTTCCTCGAAACGGTCGAGGTGAGCCCGGAGGTCGTCCTTCATTTTCGGCCCGTCCTCCTCTGTCTCTCCGATCAACGCGATCGAACCGACCGTGACCCGGACACCGTCCACGAGCCCCACCATGCCCCGGCCGGGGATAGCCTCCGCCTCCCGGACCTCCAGGAATCCGATTCCCCTCTCTTCCGCGGCCGCGACGATAGCCCGGCCGATCGGGTGTTCCGAATGACGCTCGACGGAGGCTGCCATGGCGAGCAGAACCTCCTCACCCGAGGCCCCTGCCAGAGCCGCCAGACCGGTGACCGCCGGTTCGCCGAGTGTGATCGTCCCGGTTTTGTCGAGCAGGATCGTCCCGACATCCTTCAGGACCTGGATCGCTTCTCCCTTCCTGATCAGGATACCGTTCTCAGCCCCCAGGCCGCTGCCTACCATGAGGGCGGTGGGTGTCGCCAGACCGAGGGCACAGGGACAGGCGATAACGAGCACCGCTATGGCGGCAAAGAGCGCCAGGCTCAGTGGGTTGAGAGTGGGATCGACCCAGGGGAGGAAACCGGCGGCCCAGCGGGCGACCCCACCCATGACGCCAGGCAGCAGGAGCCAGATCAGGAAGGTGCCGGCGGCGATGCCGATGACGGTCGGCACGAAGATGGCGGTCACCCGATCGGCGAACTGCTGAATCGGCACCTCACTCGACTGGGCCTCCTCGACGAGTCTGATAACGCCGGCCAGGAAGGTATCCTCCCCCACCCCGGTGGCTCTGACCTTCAGCACCCCGCCGCCGTTCACCGTGGCTCCGATGACCTGGTCGCCGGGACCTTTCGTGACCGGCATCGATTCCCCGGTAGCGATCGATTCATCCACTGTCGATGAGCCGTCGATGATCTCACCATCAGTAGGCACTTTCTCGCCCGGCCTGACGATCATCACCGTTCCGACCACTACATCCTCGATCGGCACCTCGCGCTCAACGGCACTGTCACCTTCGCCAGTGAGGATCCGGGCGGTCCGCGCCTCGAGAGTCAGCAGCTTCCTGATCGCCTGTGAGGCCCTCCCGCGCGAACGCGTCTCGATATAGCGGCCGGTCAGGTGGAAGGCCATGATCATGGCGCCCACGCCGGCGTAGTTGAGGGCCGCCGGGAAGGAGAAGAAATGACCGAGAACGGACGCTACCCCGGTCAGAAGGGAAGCGCCTGAACCCATCACGATGAGCACGTCCATGTTCGGGGCGCGATTGAGCGCTGACTTCCAGGCCCCCCGAAGGGTCGGCCAGCCGGTCCAGAGGAGCACCGGCAGAGCCAGGAGAACCATGCCGAGGTCGAAGACCGTCCTGCTCGGCCAGGCTACGTGGAAGAACATCTCCGGAATCATCCAGATGATGATCGGCGCGCTCAACCCCCAGGCCCAGACCATCCGCCGACGGGCCCCATCCAACTTCTGTTGGTCGGCGACTTGCAGTTCCTCACGCCTCTGGCCGATGTCTTCCGCGGCAGCCCGGAGCGTGAAACCGGCCCGATCGACCGCCTCGACGAGTTCGGCGAAGTCGGGCGCGCCCTCGCCGACCGTGATCCAGGCCTTCTCGGCTACCAGGTTCACCTTCACATCGTGGACACCCGACACCCTCGAGATAGCCTTCTCCACATTGGCCACACAACCGGCGCAGTGCATCCCCCGTACATCACAAGTGATCTGTGCTTCACCACCCGTTTCACGAACCGCTTCAGTACCCGTTTCAGCACTTGTTTCAGTATCCGCTGCATTGCCCGCTGCCATTTCGACTCCCTTCCAGTACCGCCTCAGCTACACAATCCGAATAAATACTATACTGGGGTATAGTATATGCAATCGGTGGGATAACAGCAATCAGAGATCGGAACATCAACCACAGATGGATGAGAGATGATCAGCGGCTGATCGGCGGGTGACGGAGAGGTGACCGGCGGACGACCGGCAGGTGACCAGGATGTGCCAGGCCGACGACCGGCGGCTGATCGGCGTGTGACAGGGAGGGGATCGGCAGTGGGCCTGGCAGTGGGCCTGACAGAGGGCTCGGCACGAAGCGCGGCTTGCATGGGCGAATACGATATGCCATCTTCTCCGCCCATTGGACCATGATGGTTCGATCTCCAACGGCCAGGCTCCGGCCGTCTGAGGAGGCGGAAGGGATCACCCAGGTGTCGGAACCCACGGAACCCACAGAACCCACAAAATCCGTAGAATCCGTGGAATCCACGGAGGCCGCCGAAACCGGACGGATCGGCCGTTCTCCACTCTTCGTGATCCTGCTGACGGCATTCATCAACCTGGTCGGTTTCGGCATCATCATCCCGTTGATCCCCTTCTACGCCCAGGACTTCGGGGCATCGAAGTTCGAAGTTGGACTCCTCTTCGCTTCCTACAGCCTGATGCAGTTCATCTTCGCGCCCATCTGGGGACGGATCAGTGATCGTGTCGGCCGACGCCCCATTCTCCTCATCTGCCTCTTCGGGACAGCCCTCTCGTTCGTGGTCTTCGGTCTGGCCGATTCACTGGCGTTCCTTTTTATCGGACGGATCCTGGCCGGCTTCTTCGGCGCGGTCATCTCCACGGTCCACGCGTTCATCGCCGATGTGACAGCGCCGGAAGACCGGGCTCACGGCATGGGCCTCGTCGGCGCGGCCTTCGGACTTGGATTCATCTTCGGCCCGTTCATCGGCGGCGTCATGGCCGACCTCTGGGGGTACGCGGCCCCGGCCTACTTCGCCGCCCTCCTGGCCCTGGGGAACATGATCCTGGCCTGGTTCGTGCTGCCCGAATCGTATCCGGCTTCAGCGCGCGAGCAGGCAAAACCAACCGAGCGCGGTGGTTTGAGAACCAGTCTGCGTCAGCTCGGCCAGGCCTTGACCCGGCCGAAGGTGGGAGGCCTCCTCATCCTCTACTTCATAATCTCCTTCGCCATGGCCAACATGGAGACGACATACGCCCTGCTGACCGAGGAGTTGTGGGGCTGGGGAGCGAAGGAGAACGGTCTGATCTTCGGCTACATCGGGGTCGTGATCGTACTGACCCAGGGCCTCGCCATCCGTCCCCTTGCCCGCCGGTTCGGTGAGGATCGCCTGGTGATCAGCGGCATCCTCCTCCTCATCCCGAGCCTGGGGCTCCTCCCCTTCTCGCCCGGACTGGCGGTCCTGATGATCCTGAGCGGAGTCATGGCCTTCGGCAGCGGGATCAACACCCCCAGTCTCACCAGTCTCATCTCCCGCGGCGGATCGGCCGCGGAACAGGGAGAGATCATGGGTATCACCCAGAGCCTGGGCGGCCTGGCCCGCGTGGTGGGGCCTCTGTGGGGCGGTTTCACGTTCGGGGTTATCGGTTTCAGCGCGCCCTACTGGACCGCGGCGATCCTGATGGCTGGAGCCGGCCTGCTGGCCATGCTGATCCTCAGGCGACGATCGGATCCGGCCTCTCCCTGAGACAGAATCGTTCCGCCGATCACGTAACCATCCTGTATCTGACTTCACCAACGTTGTTACCTGTCCCGTAGCAGTGATACGATGGGACCGAATTTGAAACGAGGAGAGGACCGCCCCATGCCATCACCGAAGAAGAGTCTCGACAGCCTGAGCGTCGATACCATCCGGATGCTGTCAGCGGATACGGTGGAGAACGCGAAGTCGGGACACCCGGGAGCTCC
>JALGWK010000209.1 GCA_025774205.1 bacterium | reverse complement strand
CGCTGGAACTGGAAGTTGGCAAGGGCGTTGGTGACCTCGGCCACCACCTTCCCGAGCAGCAGCCCGGCAATCCCGCCCAGCAGTCCGATCACGGCCGCCTCGGTGAGAAAAAGCCGCATGACATCCCGGTTCGAGGCGCCCAGGGATTTCAGGAGCCCGATCTCCCGGGTCCGCTCCAGCACCGCCATGACGAGGGTATTGACGATCATCATGGCCGCCACCAGCAGGCTGATCCCGCCGATCATGGCCAGGAACCCGTTCATGATGATGAAGGCCCGCCTGATCTCGGCGATCTCGGACTGACCGCCATGACGTCCTCGGTCAGCACGTTGACCAGGGCGTACTCATCCCCCCTCAGGTCACCGGTCAGGACCGTCTCGAGGTTCCGGAACGCCCTGCCGTAGAGGGGCTCCACCAGCTCAATGGGGACCCAGAGGGATATACCAAGAAAATCGGTGAGGGTACCGGCACCCTCGATGATCCCGATCACCTCCAGGTCGAGTTCGATCGCCTCGAAGAGCCCGAAGCTGAGCTGCTGGAGCAGCTCGGAGATCGGCAGCGATTCGAGAGCCGGCGGCAGACCGAGTTCACGCGGTGTGATCCGCGTGCCCGATTCCGTCTCATCCGGATCCGCTCCACCCGGTGAGCGGGCGACAACGAACGAGATCCGCTGCCCGACCAGGGTGTCGATCTCCGCGCCCGAGGGTACCATCCGGTTGGCCGCCCGGCGGGAGAGTATGATCACCTCCCGTTCGCCGGGTTCATAATATCTTCCGGCCAGGAGCTTGATGCGGTCCTGGTCGATCTGCTCCCGGAGGAAGCGGGCCGGCATACCTTCCAGGGTCTGGAACAGCTGCTCCTCACCGATCCTCAGCATGCCGGGGATATTCAGCACCGGATAGGCGTCCCGGACGCCGTCGAGCCGGCGGATCTCTTCAATCGCGTCGGCATCGAGGATGGTGAGTGAACCGGATGAGTCGTTCGGCGCGGAGCCGGGCCGGACCATGATGGAGGTGAGCAGGTTCTCCTCGCCGAAGGCCTGCATCACCTTTCGCTGCGTCCCCACTCCAACCGAGACCATGCTCGTCATGGCGCCGATCCCGATCATCACTCCCGCCGCGGTCAGGATGGTCCGCAGGCGGGTCTTGCGCAGGTTGTCGAAGGCGTATGAGAACTGGTCACGGAGGATCATCTCCGCACCTCCCCCGCGACCTTTCCGTCCTCCAGGTTCACAATGCGGCCAGCTATCCGCTCGACCTCCGCCTGGTCGTGACTCACCAGCACGATGGTGAGGCCATGGTTCCGGTTGAGTCGATGGATCAGATCCATGATCTCCCGGCTGGTGACGCTGTCCAGGTTGCCGGTCGGTTCATCAGCAAGGAGGAGTTCCGGTTCCTTTACGAGGGCGCGGGCGATGGCGACCCGCTGCTGCTCACCGCCTGAGAGCTCGGAAGGAAGGTGATCGATCCTCTCGCTGAGTCCGACGTCCTCGAGCGCGGCCGCGGCCAGTTCCCGCCGCCGGGCCCGGGGTACTTCACTGAGCATCAGGGGGAGTTCGACATTTTCCAGCGCCGTGCGCGCCGGGAGGAGGTGGAAGACCTGGAAGATGATGCCGATGATGGTGCGGCGGAAATGAGCCAGTTCCCGGGCCTCGAGCGAATTAAGCGAGTGTCCCATGATCTCGAGGGTGCCGCCGGTCGGGGTGTCGAGCCCGCCCAGCAGGTTCAGCAGGGTGGTCTTGCCGGAACCACTCGTCCCCACGATCCCGACAAGTTCCCCCTCACCAACCTCGAGGTCGATTCCGTCCACGGCCCTGACGGTGTGCGCGCCCCGGAGGAAATGACGCTGCAGTTCCGTACAGCTGATCGCCGAAATCAGGTCACCGCCTCGCGTCTGGCCAGGGCCAGGTGTCCGGCCACGGCCCGCTTCAGGAAGGGGAAATCGATCGGTTTGGGGATGTAGTCGACCGCGCCGAGGGCGAGACATTCCTGGGCGGTCTCCGTATCACGGAAAGAGGAGACCATGATCACCCGCGCGTTCACGTTGGCTTCCCCCAGAGCCTTCAGTGTCTGACGGCCGTCCATGTCGGGCATGGCAATATCAAGGAGGATGACATGCGGATCCCAATCCCGCGCCATCTTCAATCCCGATCGACCACCCGGGGCAAGCCTGACATTCACGTTCTCGAGCAGATTGACCATGCTGCCCAGGGCATCGGAGACCAGGGGGTCGTCGTCGACGATGAGGATGCGTCCCGGCCCGGAGTCCTCCGCCCGGCGATGGGTGAAACCGGCCTTATCGTTCCGGTCCATGCCGGTGGGAGCGGAATCGAGGAGGGTGAGGGTGGTGCGCACGAGTGATTCCACACCATCACCTTTCCTCAGGAAACTGCGGGCGCCCAGCTCGAGGGCCTGCTTCTGCAGTTCGGGCGGATCGTCAGCCGAGATGATGATCGTCGGGGTGTCGATCTCCTCGTTGCGCAGGAACTCGAGGACCTCCAGGCCGCTTCCGTCACCCATCTCTATGTCGAGGATGATCAATTCGAAACTCAACTGGCCCAGCGTCTCTATAGCATTCTGCACGCCGGTGGCGGTTACCACGTCGCAGGGTGTGGCGCCGAACGGCCCCCACGAAGTGAAGACTTCGACCATGAACTCGAGGATGGCCTCATTGTCATCGACGACCAGGACCTTCGGAGCTGATGCATCAGGTGATTCACTCATCGGACGTCCCTCCACCTGTATAATGGCTGAGACAATACCTTACATTCCGATACGCGTGTGGTCTACTCCCTGTTCCCCGGTCCGGACGGTATCCTTCAGGAGAGAGGTGAACATTCTTCTTTGTGGCGCGTTTTTCCCGTGAAGGGTAGTAAAGCCGGTTGGCTGGCTTTACATTCCATTCTGTGAACAGGTATCACCGTAAGGCCTGTTAGTGCCATGTCATGTGACAGGGCGTTGGTCACTTGACGGACACGTCACTTGACGGACACAATGAACCATTGTAATATAACACTATTACAATGTTGTCCCGGGAGGGATGAGTAGATGCGAACCAGAAGACCCATCCGTAATCTCACTGCCGTCACCCTCATGACTGTGGCAGTCATGGCGGTCAGTCTTGTCTCCATACCTGTCGCCGCCCAGGAGATCGCGCGGCCCGGCGATGTGGTGTCGATCACCCCCGCCCTGCCGAAGACCGGTTTCGAACCGGGAGCGACCTTCCAGGCCGCCATCGTGCTCGACATCATGGAAGGCTACCACCTGAACGGTCACAAAACGATGGATCCGACCCTGATCCCGACTCAGCTGAAGCTGCCGAAGGAGTCGCCGGTGGCGTGGCCTTACGTCAGGTACCCGGAGGATCAGGTCAAGCCGGGTGAAGAAGTGCCGGGGCTCCACGACGAGCAGTACCACAACCAGGTCGTCATCCGTCTCGTCGGCCGCCTTCCCGAGGATGCCGAACCTGGTGAGATCAAGCTCGAGATGAAGGTCTACTACCAGACCTGCAACGAGTCGCTCTGCCTGATGCCGATAGACAAGCCGTTTGAATTCGTGATACCGGTAGTGGCACCCGGGACCGAAGTGAAAGACATCAACGAGCATCTCTTCGGTAACCGGGGAGGTTGATCACACAGCGCACCGCTCCGTAACGGAGCAACAGACATAAAAGGCGGGCAGTCATGGCCGTTGCCGCGCACCTGAATAACGTCCACAAGACCTACCAGGTGGGAGCGATTGACGTCCCCGCCATCCGTGGCGTCAGTCTTGATATCGAGGCCGGCGCCTTCCTCTCGCTGGCCGGCCCCTCGGGATCGGGGAAGACGACTCTGCTCAACCTGATCGGGGTCCTCGACGAACCGACCGACGGCACGATCGAGATCGACGGGCAGCCGCTCGAGGGTCTCACTTCGAAGGATCTGGCCGATTTCCGCAACACCCACCTCGGCTTCGTCTTCCAGACCTTCAACCTCATCCCGGTCCTCACCGCCTTCGAGAACGTGGAGTTCCCGCTCCACCTCGCCGGCATTACCGACGCGGGTGAGCGTCGGGAACGGGTTGAATCGGCCCTGGAGGATGTCGGCCTGGCCGGCCTATCCGACCGCCGGCCGAACGAACTGAGCGGCGGACAGCAGCAGCGGGTCGCGGTCGCCCGGGCGCTGGTGAAGAATCCGACCCTGGTGCTGGCCGATGAACCGACCGCCAACCTCGACAGCGTGACGGCGGCCGAGATCATCGACCTGATGAAG
>JALGWK010000208.1 GCA_025774205.1 bacterium | reverse complement strand
AGGAAGGGCTCCCCACCGGTCACCCGGAGTTTGCGGATTCCGAGGCCGATGAAGATGTCGGTCAGCCGGCGCAGTTCCTCCCAGGTGAGCAGTTCCTCGCGCGAGACCAGCTCGACTCCCTCAAGGGGCATGCAATAGCGGCAGCGCAGATTGCATCGATCGGTGACCGACAACCGGAGGTAGGTGATCGAACGCTGGAAACGGTCGGTGAGGGTCATTTCACGCAGCAGCCGCCGGCATCGAGCATGACGCCGTTTACTGCCGACACTCCTTTCCAAACACGGGAGGCAAGGCCGTTTCCCGCCTTACCCTGTCGGCCTCGAACCATATCCCGTCTGCGGGACCCAGGTCCTTCGGCTCGGAGCTCTTTTCAATCTGCTTCACTACAGTAGGGGATTCGCCCGGTCCGGGCATCCCCTATCATCCTGTCATCTGTTCGAGTCGGTCTCCCGCGCCCTGATCCCTGCCAGGATCTTCTCCGGGGTGATCGGCAGTTCGGTCACCCTGACGCCGCAGGCATCATAAATCGCGTTGGCGATGGCGCCGAGGATCGGCAGGAGACAACCTTCACCGATCTCCTTGGCGCCGAAGGGGCCGCGCGGTTCGTAACTCTCGACCGCTCCGGAGTGGATGTGGGGGATGTCACCGATGGTCGGGATCAGGTAGGCGTGTAGATCAGGATTCAGCATCACACCCTTCTCGTCGAAGACGGTGTCTTCGAAGAGGGTCTCGCCGATCCCCATAGTGATCCCGCCCTCGACCTGGCCGTGGAAGGTAACGGGGTTGATCACCGTCCCGGCGTCGCTGAAATCGGTGAAGCGGTCGACCGTGACGTAACCGGTCTCGAGGTCGACGCTTACCTCGCAGATGGCGGTGGAGAAACTGTAGGCGGGCGAGGTGCCGACCGCGCTCCCCTTCGCCTCGCCGCCGAGCCCCTCGGGCGGACGGTAGTGGCCCGTGCTCACCAGCGGTCCCGATTCGGAAAAGGCGAGCCGGGCGGCCTCATCCCAGTCGATCCCGAGGTCAGCATCGGGATCGGGTGTGATCCGACCCTCGACAATCCGCAGGGTGGCCGGATCGCGTTCCAGGTGCCGGCCGGCGACCTCGAGCAGCCTTGCCTTCACCTCGGCGGCGGCCATCTGGACCGCGTTGCCTGCCATCAGGGTGACCCGGCTGGAGTAGGAACCGAGGTCGATCGGGCTGAGGGTAGAATCGCATTCGGCCATCCAGATCCGTTCGTAGGGGATGCCGAGTTCCTCGGCGGCGATCATGGGCAGGACGGTGTCGCTGCCCTGGCCGATCTCGGAGGCGGCGATGTGGAGGGAGACGGCCCGACCGTCCTCATGCACCCGGATGACGGCATTCGAATGGGGGAAGTTGGAGCGGTAGATCGGATACCCGGCGCCGGAGACGAATCCGCCGCAACCGACTCCGATGCCCTTCCCGGGCGGCAGTTTCCCCTTCTTGTCAGCCCAGCCCGACTTCTCTCGCGCCTGTTCCAGGGTGGCCGTGAACTCGCACGAGGAGATGTCGAGATCGTTGCAGGTCCTGATCCCCGGCTCCATCGCGTTCCGCAGGCGGATCTCGATCGGATCGATCGACAGCTTCTCGGCGATCGTGTCGAGGAGGGACTCGAACGCAAACCGGGGCTGAGGCACACCGTGCCCCCTCATGGCACCGCTGGCGGGCAGATTGGTGAAGACCCGCAGACCATGGAAGCGGTAGTTGTCGAACTTGTAGAGGGTGGGGAGCATCGAGCCGGCGTAGTAGGCCGTAATGACCCCGAAGGAGGTATAGGCGCCGCCGTCGAGTACCGCCTTCGAGTCGACCGCGGTGATGGTGCCGTCCTTTTTAACTCCGATCTTCAGGTCGAGGTACTGTTTGTGACGTCCGCGGAAGTGGATGAACATTTCCTCCCGCGTGTACCGCATCATGACCGGTCGTCCGGTCATCCGCGCGAAGATCGTGGCGCACAGCTCGAGCGGCGTGGTCTCGGCCTTCACGCCGAACCCGCCCCCCACCGCCGGCCTGATGACCCGGATGTCACCCATCGGGATCTCGAAGACCCGGGCGATCATGTGCTGGAGGTAATGGGGCACCTGGGTCGAGGACCAGAGGGTCAGTTTCGGACCGTGGTGCTCCCACCGGGCGATGGCGGCATGCGGTTCGATCGGCGCCTGGTATGTCCGGTTGCCGATGAAGCGTTCCTCCATGATGAGGTCGGCCTCTTCGAAACCCGTCTCCACGTCCCCGAAGTCCCAGTCCACGGTGGTGTTGATGTTTCCGGCGAAGCGGGGGATGTCGGGATGGATGGGCGGCGCGTCGGGGGCCATCGCCTCCCCGGGAGTGAAGACGGCGGGGAGTTCCTCATACTCCACTTCGATAAGTGTCAGCGCCCTCTCGGCGGTGTCCTCGTCGACCGCGACGACCGCGGCAACTTCATCTCCGACGTACCGGACCCGTTCCTTGGCCAGGACATGCTCGTCATAGCGAGCGGGACTCACCCCGTAGAGGATGTCGGGGACATCCTCACCGGTGATGACCGCCAGCACCCCGGGCAGGGCGCGGGCGCGACTGGTGTCGATCGCGCGGATCAGTCCGTGGGCGACGGGTGAGCCGAGGATCTTGCCGTAGACCATATCCGGCAGGCTGATATCAGCCATGTAATTCGCTCTGCCGGTGGCCTTGTCGGGGCCGTCGTAACGGGTGACGCCATGACTGACGACCCGCAGGTCGCGCTCCTGGTCCCGTTCGTCATCCTCGCGGGGCGAGGTGTCGAGCGGTATTGAAACGAAGTCACGCCACGACTGGATGGCGCGGATGATCCGGTCGTAGGAGCCGCAGCGGCAGAGGTTGCCGCCGAGCGCCTCGATGATCATATCCCGGGAAGGATCGGGATCGCGCTCGAGCAGCGCGATCGAGGACATCAGCATTCCGGGGGTACAGAAGCCGCACTGGAGCGCTCCGTGCTTCACGAAGGCCTTCTGGAGCGGATGGAGATCGCCGTCGTGCGCCAGTCCCTCCACCGTGACGATCTCGGTCCCGTCGGCTTCCACGGCCATGAAGATGCAGGAAGCAACCGTTCGGCCATCGATGAGGACGGTACATGCTCCGCAGTCACCGAGCCCGCAGCCTTCCTTGGTGCCGGTGAGCCCCAGATCCCCCCGGATGAGATCGAGCAGGGTTTCTCCGGGACGGACGCTGACCGTGCGCGGCTGACCGTTGATCGTGAAGGTGATCTGCTGTTCGAGGCTCATGGTCCGTCCTCCCCGGCCCGTTCCGCGGCCTCCGCCAGGGCCCGGAAGGTCATCACCTCGACTATCTCGCGACGAAAGTCATCGCTGCCCCGGATATCGCAGATAGGTCTCGCTTCCGCGCCCGCGAGTCTCGCCGCCTCACGGAAGGTCGTTTCGGTGGGGACATGGCCGATGATGGCGTCGGCGGATCGGGTCGCCGGGAGTGGGAAGGGGGCCACCGCCCCCAGTACGATACGGGCGCCGGAGATCGTGCCGTCGTCGATCACGAGTCGGGCCGCCACTGAAGCCACCGCCAGCGCCGAGCCGTGCCGGAGAGAGAACCGCTGATAACTTGCCCCCGAGCCGGATGGCTGGGGAGGTATCACGACGGCTGTCAGCACCTCGCCCGGTCGGAGCGCGTTCACCCGCGGCTCGGAGATGAAATCCGTGGCGGGCAGGGACCGACTGGTGGAGCCGTTGCTGATCTCCAGTACGGCTTCAGCGGCGATGCAGATCGGCGGAGAGTCGGCGCACGGGACGGCTCCGCAGAAGTTCCCGCCGATCGTACCCTGGTCGCGGATCTGCTCCGATCCGATGGCCGCGACCGCTTCACCGAGGGCAGGATACCATCTCAGTACCTCAGGAGAACGGGCAATAACGGTGAGCCTGGTCATGGCGCCGATGCGGAGGGCACCATCATCGACGGTTATCCCGTCAAGACCGGTCAGGCCGGTCAGGGAGATGACGTGATCGGCC
>JALGWK010000207.1 GCA_025774205.1 bacterium | reverse complement strand
TCTCGAGTTGTTTGCACCTCCCCGGGGCTTATCGCAGCTTACCACGTCCTTCATCGCCTTCCGATGCCAAGGCATCCACCACACGCCCTTATTAGCTTGACCAAAAGCCTCGAGACCATACGCAGGCCTCATTGAGGATCTCTGGCACTGAGCATTGAACTAATCGTCATCACATCCAGGCAGAACACAGTGATCGAGTTCATTCCACACTGCGTCTTACCCATCAGCGATGCCGATTCTCGGCATTACGCAGGCATCTCGGCGGATGCCTGCTAATTACGGAAAAGACCAGTTGTCAAAGAACGTGAACGCCATCAGACGGCAGCGCACATCCGGTCTCCGCGGGGATCGTGTTTTCCCTGGAGGCCGGGCAGTGATGTCGCCCCGGCGTGAAACAAGCCGGTATCCGGTTCCGTACCGGTCCGACTCGTTCTGAGATCATGCTGGTGGAGATAGCCGGGATCGAACCGGCGACCTCCGGCTTGCAAAGCCGGCGCTCTCCCAACTGAGCTATATCCCCAGGATAATCTCAATAACAACATGTTCGAAGGGAAGTCGAGGACGATCGTCGTCGCCTCGACATGGGCCGATCTGGGTGCCGGCTTCGACCGTGGACCATCATCGGGATCAGAGATCCTGATAACCGGTTGTCGGGTCGGAGCTTCGGCTCCTTAGAAAGGAGGTGATCCAGCCGCACCTTCCGGTACGGCTACCTTGTTACGACTTAGCGCCAGTCACTAAGTTTACCTTCGGCTGCGCCCTCACTAGGTTAGGCAACAGACTTCGGGTACCCCCAGCTTCCATCGCTTGACGGGCGGTGTGTACAAGGCCCGGGAACGTATTCACCGCGGCGTGCTGATCCGCGATTACTAGCGATTCCGACTTCATGGAGTCGGGTTGCAGACTCCAATTCGGACTGAGATCGGCTTTATGGGATTCGCTCCCCCTCGCGGGTTGGCAGCCCTTTGTACCGACCATTGTAGCACGTGTGTAGCCCCGGACGTAAGGGCCATGAGGACTTGACGTCATCCCCACCTTCCTCCGGCTTACCACCGGCAGTCCCCCTAGAGTTCCCAGCATTACCTGATGGCAACTAGGGGCAAGGGTTGCGCTCGTTGCCGGGTAAGGTTCTTCGCGTTGCATCGAATTGAACCACATGCTCCACCGCTTGTGCGGGCCCCCGTCAATTCCTTTGAGTTTCACCCTTGCGAGCGTACTCCCCAGGCGGAGAACTTAATGCGTTAGCTGCGGCACTGAGAGGATCGGCCCCCCCAACACCTAGTTCTCATCGTTTACGGCTAGGACTACCAGGGTATCTAATCCTGTTTGCTCCCCTAGCTTTCGTGCCTCAGCGTCAGTGCATGCCCAGAGACCCGCCTTCGCAACCGGTGTTCTTCCTGATATCTACGCATTTCACCGCTACACCAGGAATTCCGGTCTCCTCTGCAGCACTCAAGAGAAGCAGTTTTCGAGGCAGGCTGACAGTTGAGCCATCAGGTTTCACCACGAACTTACTTCCCCGCCTACGCACCCTTTACGCCCAGTGATTCCGGACAACGCTTGCTCCCCCCGTATTACCGCGGCTGCTGGCACGGAGTTAGCCGGAGCTTCTTCTGGGGGTACCGTCAGCTGCTAAGCAGGTTTCTTCCCCCCTGAAAGGAGTTTACACCCCGAAGGGCGCGTTGCTGCGTCAGGCTTTCGCCCATTGCGCAATATTCCCTACTGCTGCCTCCCGTAGGAGTCTGGGCCGTATCTCAGTCCCAGTGTGGCCGATCACCCTCTCAGGTCGGCTACCCATCGTAAGCTTGGTGAGCCGTTACCTCACCAACTACCTAATAGGACGCGAGCCCATCAAGGAGCGCCCGTAGGCTTTCACGACTGTGGGATGCCCCACTATCGCCATATGCGGTATTAGCCCTCCGTTGGGAAGGTTATCCCCCACTCCAAGGTAGGTTGCTCACGTGTTACTCACCCGTTCGCCACTCTACTAAAAACCCGAAGGTTTCGTTCGCGTTCGACTTGCATGTATAAGGCACGCCGCCAGCGTTCGTCCTGAGCCAGGATCAAACTCTCCATGTAGAAAATGATGTGCCGGTCGGTATCCGAAGATCCCTCCCGACGACAATCATGGAGTGTTCTTCCTTGCTCCATCACATCGATCCGAAGATCGCGTGTGCAGGCAAAGTTCCATCTCAAAGCGACTTGATCGGTCGCCCATCGACTTCACCTTCAAACATGTCAAAGAGCAAAATCTGCCCCGGACAGGGACAGAAAACCAAAGGTAGGCATTCCGGCGCCAGTGTCAACACCGAAAACCTTCATTTGTTCATTAATTCATGGAAAAGATGTACTGTTCACAGAATACCGACAAGTATCCCGATTATCAAGGTCAATACGTCCTGTAATCAGTCATATTTCACCATCGTCCTGCATCGCTCATCCACGGATCATTCAGGCAGGGAGCCATCGCTACCGGCCCGCCGGTCCTCCTCCTCGCCGGGCAGTACCAGCCGGTATCGCTTCACGAAGGGCATCCCCTCCTCATCCTCTGAGTAACAGACGATCGTTTCCCCATCGATCGCCGGCTGGGGGCGGAATCTGACGTGCTCCGGCAGATCGACCTCGCCCAGATACCGGCCGTCAATATCGAAGACATCCACCAGCTGGGTATCCCGCCAGAGTGGATTGGACCACCACCCCTCATCTTCAAAGGGATCCTCGACACCCCCTTCGAGCCTCTCCCCGGGTCCCTGACGCATCACCCAGATCCGACCCGAACGATCGGGATAGAACCCGACGAAAGACGGCTTGGTACCGGGTACCTCCCGAGCGTTCCCCCACACCCAGCCGGGGAACTGGTTGACCATGTTCGCGGTCGCCGCATCCCGATGCCAGCGACCTTCCTCCGGGTGTACCCGGATCGGTTCGCTGGCCCGCTCCACCACGATCCTTCTGCCATCGGGTCGGTTGATCTCGAAGCGGTAGGAATCCGAAACTCCGCCGATGATCGATCCGTCCCCCACCATTCTCCAGGTCATGAAGGGCGAGAACGGAACGTTGTTGACGGTGTTATTATTCTCCGTGCGACCTTCGATCGTCCATGGCTCGAACTCAAAGACCGGGGCATGGATGGTATCGATGACCGTGCCTTCCGGACCGCATCGCCGCATCCCGCCTTTCCACTCAGTAACGTCAGCGCTGCCGAGGTTGGTGATGATGTAGGTCCAGAGCTTGCCCTCCATGGTCATGACCATGGGCTGGCTGGTGTTGAATCCGGTCTTTATCGGCCAGTGATCAAGTATCTCCCCGTCACGGGAGTAGACATTGATCCGCGCGTTCTGCGGTGTACGCACGAACAGGCGTCCGTCCTGAGGATGCACGACGATGCTTTCCGGCTGCCGGTACTCACCCGGTCCGCTTCCCTCCCGGCCGACATCCATGACATACCGACCGTTGAAGTCGTACACCCGGATTGTGGGAACCTGCCGGTCGAGGACATAGATACGGTTCTCGCCGATCGCCAGCCCGCTCACACTTCCAAGGAGGTATTCATCAGCAGTCGCGGTCGCGTCAACAGCCCCGATCGAGGCCTCTTCGACCAGACTCGCCCTGCCCCCCCAGACCGATCCCGAAACCGTTCTGACCGTGGTCGTGGAGCCGTCAACCGTGCGCTCCTCCACCCAACCGCCTGTTCCCGAACCGGTCGAGCAGGCGGACATCAGCGCGAGAGCCGCCGGAATCATCATTCTGAGAAGTCGTGCTTGCACCATCTCTTTCCTCTTCCCTGTTCTCTTGATTCCCTGTTCTCATGATCGCTTCGTCAGTCATTCTCACCCGGCAGGACCAGCCGGTATCGCTTCACCTGTGGCGTTCCATCCTCCCCGGTGGAGCAGGCGATGACAGTATCACCCCGGATGTACGGTTCCGGGTAGGTCTCGAAACCCTCGGGCAGTTCGACCTCTCCCAGAAACCTTCCCGCCAGGTCGAAGACATCCACGAACCAGCTCTCCAGCCAGCGGGGATTGGACCGGAATTCGGCCCGGTCCTGCGGATCGGGATCGGCGTCCTCCACCTGGATACCCGGCCCCTGACGGAGTACCCAGACGCGGCCGTCCGCGTCAGCCATGAAACCGTCGAAGGCGGGCTTATAGGTCGGGACCTCACGCCGCGCGGGCCACGCCCAGCCCGGCGCCATGCTCCGCATGTTGGCGGTGGCCCTGCCCCGATACCAGCGTCGCTCCTCCGGCTCGACCGGTACCCGTTCCCATTCCCGCTCGATCCTCGTGATACTGCCGTCACGATGGAAGACATCGAACCGGTACTCTGTTGACACTCCCCCGACCATGACACCCACCGGACTCATGACCCATTCCTCGATCTCCCAGCCCTCCAGACCAAATTCGGGCGCAACGAGATAATCATCGGTCAGGCCCTCCGCTCCCAGCTGGTTCATGCTGGTACGGATATCGGTGATGTCCCCGGCGCCCTCATCTTCTATCCAGGAGGATGTATAGAGGGCTCCATCGAGTGTCACGACCAGCTGCCGGGAGGTCATGAATCCGCTCCGCAGCGGCCAGGTGTCGATCGACTCACCTGAGGATGAGTACACGTTCAACCGCCCCTGGCTGCCATCCCGGACGTAGATGGTGCCGTCGACCGGATTCACCCTGACACTGGTGGGACTCTGCATCTCCGCCGTTCCCCGGCCTGCCGATATCGGCGAGATGGGTACCCTGCCAGTCGTAGACCCTGACGACCGGCACCTGCCGGTCGAGCACATAGATCTTACCATCATGGGCCGCCAGGCTGCCGACCTGCCCGAGGAGGTATTCATCAGGTCCGTCCTCCTGCCCGATCGAGGCCTCTTCGACAAGACGGGCAGATCCCCCCCACACGGAACCGCTCGAAGTCCGGACCGTCGTCACCATGCCAGCGGTCGAAGTCTCATGGACCCATCCACTCCGATCGGCAGCAGTATTGGAACAGCCTGTGGCCACGACCACGGCGAGCAGAGCTGCGGTTGTCAGTGATCTTGATGTCGTCATTGGTTCTTCCATTCCTGAAGTGTTACTCTCCTGCACCCTCGGGCAGAGAAAGTCGATAATGTTTCACATACTGCACACCGTCGTCGTCCTGTATCAGAGCGACAACCATATCTCCTTCGATATACGGCTCGGGACGCGGCAGGAGACCATCGGGGATGAACTGCGCGTAGGCCGGTTTGAACCGCGGGACCTTGCGGCGGCTGGACCACGCCCAGCCGGGCAGAACGGTCCGGAAATCCGCTATCAGGCGGTTCCGGTACCAGCGCGCCTCTCCCGGTTCGACCGGCACCCTCTCCCGGGTCGTCTCAACTACCGTGATACCGCCGGTGGCATTATGGATCTCGAAGCGGTACTCCTCCGACACTCCCCCGACGACTGATCCGTAGGGACAGAGGACCCACATCTCCTCCGGAGAGAAGGGAACCAGGTCGATCGAGATCTGCTCCCCATCCTCCGAGCGCACCTCCAATTCCCACTCCTCGAAATCAAACTCCGGCCCGTAAATGGTATCACCGGTCGCTCCCTCAGGCCCCATGAGGGCCATGCCCTTGGTGAACAGGTCGATGTCGAAATCGATCCGGTAGACGGCGGTATAGACCTTCCCGTCGGGAGTCATCACGAGTTCGGTCCCGGTCGATATCCCGGCCATGAGGGGCCAGGAGTCAAGGGGAACGCCGTCCGGGGCGTACCGGTTGATCCTGCCCAGACCGCCGTCCCTGACATAGATGGTGCCATCACGCGGGTCGACCGTGACGCTCCGGGGATCTTCGAATTCCCCCGGTCCCGCCCCCTGCCCTCCGATGTCCAGCAGGTGGTTCCCCACCAGATCGTAAACCCTGAGGATGGGGACCTGATTGTCGAGCACATAGATCCGGTCCCGGTACACATGGAGTCCGCGCACCCGTCCCAGCATGAACTCGTCGGCTCCCTCCACGACGCCGATAGAGGCCTCCTCCACAAGCTGCCCGGGACCGCCCCACACCGAACCGCTCACGGTCCGAACGGTGGTTACCGCTCCTTCGGTGGTGGTCTCATGGACCCATCCTTCACCGACTGATCGCCCCGAACAGCCTGTCACCAGGGCGCCGATGAGACCGATCAGCATGAGGAGCGTTACGAACGCCAGGAAGGGACGGATTTCGGAACGGATCTCAGCCATGCAGCCACTCACTCCGGTATCGTGGATCGTTATAGAGTTAACGACACGGGGACCGGATTGGTTGCCCGGCTATCTGAGGGGAATATCAGTTTTGACGCCGCGGAGATTCAGCCGGAGACGATCTTCAGGAAACGTCGCTTGCCCACCTTCACGATGTGCTCGCCATCGGCCGGGACCTGGAACATCTGGTCCGTTACCCGATTGCCATCCATGGAGACGGCACCCTGATCGATCAGTCGTCGGGCCTCACCACGGCTCGAGACGAGACCATGGGCTTCGAGGAGTTCGATGATCCAGACCGGCTCCGAGATCGACGCTTCGGGCATCTCATCGGGGAGATCCTTCTCCACGATGACCGTCCGGAAGTGTGCCTCGGCCGCTGTGGCAGAATCGGCGTCGTGATAGAGGGTGACGATCTCCCGGGCCAGGCGGCTTTTAAGGTCGCGGGGGTTAACGCTCTTCTCCTCCAGCTGCCTGGAGATGAGCGACAGTTCTTCGTTGGGCACATCGGTGCAGAGCTCAAACCAGGAGGGGATCAGTTCATCGGGGATCGACATGGTCTTGCCGTACATCTCCTCCGGCGGATCGAAGATGCCGACATAGTTGCCGAGGCTCTTGCTCATCTTGTCCGTACCGCCGGTCCCCACCAGCAGTGGCAGGGTCATGACCACCTGCGGTTCCTGCCCGTACTCGCGCTGGATCTCGCGTCCCACCAGGAGGTTGAAGAGCTGGTCGGAACCACCCAGTTCGACGTCAGCCTTCAGAGCAACTGAATCGTATCCCTGGAAGAGCGGGTAGAGGAACTCGAGGATTGAGATCGGCTGGCCGTTCCGGTATCGGTTGCTGAAATCATCCCGCTCCAGCAAACGTGCCACGGTGTACTTGCTGGTCAGTTCGAGGACATCCTCGCTCCCCATGGGGAGCGACCAGCGGCTGTTGAAATCGATGACCGTCTTCACGGGATCGAGGATCTTGAAGATCTGGTTCTTGTAGGTCTCCGCGTTGACCTCGATATCCTCCCTGGTCATGCGTTTCCGCTGTTCGTTCTGCCCGGAAGGATCCCCGATGAGGCCGGTGAAATCACCGATCAGAAAGACCACCGTGTGGCCGAGGTCCTGGAACTGCTTCAGCTTGCGGATGGAGACGGTATGTCCGATGTGAAGGTCGGGAGCAGTCGGATCGAAGCCTTCCTTCACGATCAGCGGAGTATCGGTTTCGAACGATCGCTGGAGTTTCGCGGCCAGCTCCCCTTCCGGGACAACCTGGTCGCAGCCCCGCATGAGGATCTCGAGCTGTTCTTCTACGGGCGGAAACCCCATCCCGATGACTCCTTCCGGTGTGTTCGATTCACCACAGGGAACCTTTGCCTCCGTCGCTGGTCAAGGCCATTATAGAGTACCTGCGTGTCCCGGGTCATATCTGCGCACGTGTGACCCGGGGCACTGAGTCACAACCTCCGAAAAGGAATTACGCGTGCCCGACAGGACCGGTTTCAGTAAGTTCGCAGCCTGGCTGACAGGGCTGGTGAAGCACGCGGCTTCTGCCGTCTGGGCCTTCATCTCTTACGACAACCTGAAGGACTGGCTCCCGCGCAAGTGGGGCCGGCGGTTCCTGATCCAGGTATCGACCCTCAGCCTGGTAGTCGGTATCCTCTCCGCCCTCACGCTTCACACCCTTTCGCGCAACCTCCCCACGCCTTCTGAACTGAAGCGGATCGAACAGCGTCTCATCACCCGGGTCTACGATTCGAACCAGGAGATCCTGAAGGAGTTCTACACCCAGCAGCGCCAGCCGGTGACCCTCAACCAGGTTCCCCGGCATCTCAAAGAGGCTCTCCTCGCGACCGAGGACCGTGACTTCTACGAACACTGGGGCATGAACCTGCGCCGGCTTGCGGGGGCGATGATCGACAATATCCGGAACCTCGAGATCATCTCGGGCGCCAGCACGATCACCCAGCAGCTGGCCCGGAACCTCTTTAATGAGAGCGTCGGCACCGAGCAGAGTTACGTCAGGAAATTCAGGGAACAGCTGACCGCCATCTCCCTGGAGAGCAATTTCTCCAAGGACGAGATCCTCTCGATGTTCCTGAATGAGGTCTACTTCGCTAATGGCGCCTACGGGATCCAGCAGGCCGCCCGCAACTACTTCGACAAGGACGTCGAGGCACTCGATCTGCTGGAGAGCGCCTTCCTGGTCGGCATCCTGCAGGGTCCCTATTTCTACTACAACAATCCCGACCGGGCCCTGGTCCGCCGAAACATGGTCCTCAACTACATGGTCGCCGCCGGCTATCTGGAACAGACAGCAGTGGATACTCTGGTCGGCAAGCCGATCGAATTCGTGGAGCGGGAGGATGCTACTCCGGCGGCGCCTTATTTCGTGGAGTGGATCAGACAGGACCTCGAACGGAAATACGGGGCCGACATCCTCTACAAGGACGGCGCCACCATCCAGACCACCCTCGACGTGGGCATCCAGGCCCTGGCGGAGAAG
>JALGWK010000206.1 GCA_025774205.1 bacterium | reverse complement strand
GGTCATCTGACTGGCATACGTCAGGCATGATCCGTCACGGTAGCCGTCGGGGTTCTCCTGCGGGGTGCGCATGAACCGTTCGGTGTAGATGGTGTCGTAGTTCTTCCAGTCGGTTACCGGCGCGCCCGCGACGCCCACGTGGAACACTTCGGGGTACTTCACCAGCGCCAGGGCGGACATGTAGCCGCCGTAGGAGTGACCGTAGAGCCCGACCCGGTTCCCGTCGATGTAACTCTTCTGCTGGCTGATCCAGGTGATCCCGTCGGCGTGGTCTTTGATCTCGACGATACCGAGCTTCAGGTACGCCTCCCCCAGGAATTCCTTGCCGCGGCCGCCGCCGCCCCGGTAAAGATTGACTGCGATGAATCCGAATTCGCACATAGCAATGGCGGGCCGGAAACTGTTGGCGATGCCGACCGAACCGGGGCCCCCATAAAGACTGAGGAGCAGGGGATACTCGCGGGAGGGATCGAAGTTGGCCGGAAAGTGGAGGCTGCCGTAGAGAGTGGTCTCACCGTCATCGGCGGTAAACGACCACGCTTCCGGCATGGTAAGGCCCTCCTCGTTGAAGGTCGCCATGTCGAACTCGGCCAGGGTCAGGACCTCTTCACCCTGGTCGTTGAAGAGAGCGGTCGTCGGCGGGGTGTCGATGGCCTGGTAGGTGGCAATGAACCACCTGTGGTCGGGAGCGATGGAGACGAAGCTGTGGTTCAGTTCCCGGCTGGTGAGACGGGTGTCGTTCCGGCCGTTGAGCCCGACCCGGTGGAGGTGATTGTTCAGGGGGTGATCACCGCTCCGGGCGGTGTAGTAGGCAAGTCCCGCTTCTTCATCCACCTGTCCGAGACCACAGGGGTAATCGGCCGGAGTGGTGATGGTGTTGAGCAGGCGGCCGTCGAGGTGACGGAGTTCGTAGTGCTGGAATCCGTTCCGCTCGGTTGCCCAGATGAAGCGCTGACCGTCCTCCAGGTACTGCATCGTGGGCCTGTTGTTCTGCCAGGTCTCCTGGATCTCTTGGTCTCCTGGATCTCTTCCACCACCACCCGGGATGCCCCGGTGGCGGGATCGGCGGCCATCACCCAGAGGTGGTTCTGGTGGCGATTGGTCCGGTTGAAGAGGAGTTCGGAGCCATCGGGCGACCAGCGGATGTTGTAGATGTACTGGGTGGGATCGCCGCCGACGTAGATGCGGGTCGTTACGCCTGTCTCAACGTTGTATACCAGCAGGCCGGCGATCGGATTGTAGCAGGCCGGCGATCGGATTGTCCTCGCCCGCCTTGGGGTACTTTTCGGTGTTGAGCGTCGGGTAGGTCTCGATCAGGCTCTCGCCGAGGTAGAACACTTTGCAGTGCCGCTCGTCCATCTCATAGAAGCCGAGCATCTTCGAGTCGGGCGCCCACCACATCGCGTCGGACTGACCGAGTTCCTCACCGTAAACCCAGCATGCAGTGCCGTAGCGGAACCGCTCGGTCCCCTGCTTGGTGACCGGGACGGTCTCCTCGGTCTCCGTGTTGTACAGCACGACGTTGAAGTCGACATAGCGGGCTTCCCACTTGCCGTCGGGAGAGGTCTCCTCGGTGAGCTGCCGGGCCCGTCCGGCGCCGCGGCCCCGCATGCCTCCAGGGCCTTCGGTACCGGGATAGTCATCCTCCGAGATCTCCGTGAGCCTGAGATTCCTCAGGTTCACCCGGAAGTGACTGCCCGCTTTCTCGTAATAGAGGGTTCGTCCGTCCTCTGACCAGATCGGGCCAGTGATGCCGCCGCTTCCGGCAAGGGTACCCCCTCGACCGACAACCTGGCCCACAGCCTCGTACTGGTCGAAACCGGGCATGGTTTCGAACCGGTTCTGCGCCTGGGTGGTGATGGGCAGGAGGATTACCGCCGCCAGTACGAATAGGCTCCAAGAACGTCGCATTGCTCTACTCCCGTACGGTTGATGTGTGGTCGTGGCTCCGGAGAGCAGTGTAGTCATTCACCCGCTGCACCGCAATCAGGTGGAAGAGTTCAGCTCTTGATCTCGATCCCCCCGAAGAGAACGATCCCGCTGATGACTAGATCAACGGTCGCGCTCCGCTCCTCAGACCTCGAGCGGCTGTCTTCGGTGGCGCCGAAGATCGCCACCGTCCGGTTATCGACATTCCATCCCTCCGGGATCCGGATATCGCCGCCCCTCTCAGGTCGACCTCGAAGCCCCCGAAGAGGGCCGTCAACTGGCCGCCCCTGAAGTCGGGGGACGCGTTCTGCACCTCATGCCCGGCGAAAGCCGCGAAGATACGGAGGTCCTGGGTAGCGCCATCAGGCCCGCCCCGACGTTGGAAACTGCCGTAGATGATGCCCACGCCCACCAGGATCAGGAGGGCCGGCCACCAGTCGTGAGCAATGTTGTTGAAATCCCGGACGACGATCGCGAGCTGGACGAAACCGGCGACGGCGATCACGATCACCGGACCGAGGAAATGTCCCGCCCGCTTCGTGAAGAGACTCCAGAGCGCAAAGAGGATGAAGAAGGAGGGTATCCAGCGCCACGGTGAGCCGAGATAGATGATGTCGAGCCGATCGAGGAGGAGCCAGGCGCCGACCAGGATGACGACCAGGCCCATGAACATCCTCGAGGATCCCATGTTGTTCATCGATATCTGCCAGGTTACGGGTGAGTGGTTTTCGACGCCGATTCTCGCAGGTGCGTCAGCGGTTGCCAACACCGATCTATAAAAATGCGATATGTCGGCACACTTTCCGGTCACTCGAAAGGCGCCATGTCACAGGACGGTTCTCTATTGGGTTCATGAGCCTCCAACTCCTCACAGAGGGTCCCTGGGGCGCCATCGAGGAGGCGCTTCTCGAATACCTGTGCGAGACGCCATCCGACGGCTCACTCATTGAACGATGGGTCCTCGTTCCCCACCGCGGTCTGGCCCGGTACCTGCAGCATCGAGCGGCCGGTCCGGGACCCGGATCGAGCGGAGTCCGATTCCTCCGGTTCAACGATCTGGCGATTCGTCTGCTCAGATCGTACGGTCGGTCACCCGCCCCCGAGATGGGCGAAGTGGTCCGGGACCTCCTCCTGCGGCGGGTACTGCGGGATCAGCTGCCGCAGCTTGAACGCCGGTTGGGTCTCTCCTCGGTCGCCACCACCGCCTTCGCCGATGCCGTCAGGAAGACTCTCAACGATCTGCGTGAAGCCGGTATCGAGGCGGAAGCCATACGGGTGCTCGCCACGCGCTCCGGTGGACGGAACCAGGACCGCCTCGAAGCGGTGGCCGATCTCCATGCTGCCTGGGTTGATCTCCTCGACCGGACGGATGCCTTCGATCCGGAAGGGTTGGTTCGCGAGGCCGCGACGGTGACCTCCGGTCTTCCGCCGGGCTCTCTTCCCGGTCTGGCGGTTTACGGATTCTACGACCTGACCGGAGGTCAGTGGGAACTGCTCCGCTCCCTGACAGGCGCTGCCACGGCGCGGATCTACACGCCGGTCTACCCAGAGACAGAAGCGTACGCCGGCGCGCTTCTGGGAGAGTGGCGCGACCGGGCGGAGCGGGTGGAGACGATCCCGGCCGGAGAAGCGACCTCCCGACGTCCGGCTTCCATCACAGAACTCTGGTCCCACCTGGCGGAGGAGGGGCATGACCGAACAGGAACGGTAACGGTCCTCTCCGCGCCCGGGACCGGACGCGAGGTCGACACCGCTCTGCGGATAGTGGCCGCGGCCTGGTCGGGCAATTCCCGTGGCGATGATGCCCGTCTGCTGGCGGCCGATCCCGACAGCTACAGGAAACCACTCTCACAGCAGGCCCGTTCGAACGGCTTCGCGGTTGAGGGGGCCAGGGGCTCACCGCGGGATGACGCGACGGGGTTGGGGACGTCGGCTGGAGCAGCCTGTCCGGCCGGATTGCTCGACCTGCTGCAGACGGCCCTGAACGCGCATTTCAATGACCTCTCCGCGGACGCAATCACCAGGCTCCTCCACTCCCTGACCTGCGCCGGTGAGGAGGAGCCGATCACCCTGCTCGGTGGTTCATTCCTGCAGAGTGTTGCTGCCGGTGGGGACCTCGATCAATGGATCGAAGGGCTCGGGAAAGCGGTCGATCGGGAGGAGGCTGCCCTCGAGCGCTCGAAGGCACGGGAGGGGGCTGAGCCGGGGAGGGCGTCTCTCAGGGAAAGAGTCCGCGCTCAGCGCCGTCACGCCAGGGTGGATTCCCTGCGCCTGGCAGATGAACGGCTCCGGGCTCTCAGGGACCTCCTGCTTCGACTTCCGTCGGCGGCACCCTGGGCGGAATGGGTCGAGGCTCTCCGTTCCCTGGCCATCTCGCTGGTATCTCCGGCCTGGTACGGGGAGATCGACGACGCCCTGGAGAGGCTCCGGGGACTCACGGTCCTGTCAGACGAGGTCGGAATCGCGGAAGTGATCGAGGCGGTCAGGGCGATAGAGCAGGCGATGCCGGCCGGTGGACCGCTGCCGCTCCATAACCTGATGGAACTCCGCGGTACCAGGGGAAGCCTCTCCATTGTGCTCGGGCTTGCCGAAGGATCGTGGCCGAGACGCCCGGCCCAGGATCCCCTGCTGCTCGATTCAGAACGGAAAGCGTTGACCGGCAGCGAGGAATGGCTCCTCTCGACTTCGCGGCGGAGGGTGGATGAAGAACGGCTCCTCTTCAGGCTTATGCTCGAGACCGGCGATCACGTACTGCTTCTCTACCCGAGGCTCGATGAGACGGGGCGGGAGCGGAGAGCCAGCCCACATATCCTCGAACTGATGCGGCTCATCACGGAGAAGGAACTCTCACAGGATCAGCTCGAATCACTCGCGGCGAAGGGCACCCGGCGACTCGGGGACATCAGGCCGATGGCGGGAGGTCCGCTCATGGGTGACCTCGATCGGGACCTGGCCGCGGTGGGAGAGGCGCTCGACAGCGAAAGCGTGGAGGCTCTGCGCGCCCTCTGGGGGAGTCCGACCTTCCGGGAGGGTTGGCGAGCGGAACTGGCGCGTTGGCGGGGGGAAGCGGGACCCTGGTCCGGTTTCCTGACGACGGTACCGGCGCGTGATCTCGCCTGCCGGCTCCTCGGCCTGGAGGAAGAGGGTGCTCTCTCCGTTTCACTGCTCGAATCGTACTGCTCCTGCCCCTGGAAGGTCTTTACGGGCCGCGTACTGGGCCTGCCGGAAGAGGAGACCGAGACCGATGGGCTCCTGGACAGTGCGGAGATGGGTTCGGTTCTCCACGACGTTTTCCAGGAATACGTGGAAGATGCGTCCCGCGCGGGTGGGTGGCCGCCGGCACCGGAGGAGATAGAGGGTCTGCGGGAGGAATTGGCCGGAATGGTCGGAAGGCATGTGCGCCGGGCTTATCAACAACGGGGTATGCCGGCGCCGCTCTTCGGGCAGATCGATGAGCGGCGGGCCCTGAAGAGGGTTCTCGGCTGGCTCCGCTGGGAGGCGGGCCCGGATGATCCGGACAGGAACAGCGCGGGCGACCTGGGATCGGGGGCTTCGACCGGCTGGGAGATGCTGGCGGCAGAGGAGGCCTTCGATATCCCGATGGATATCGCCGACCGTGAGATTCGGTTGATCGGACGCTGGGACAGGATCGACAGGGATCGGGAGGGGCGGATCCGGATCATCGACTACAAGACCGGGAAGGGAGCTCCCGGAGAGACGGGCACTCTCGGAGGGGGTCTCAACCTCCAGATGTATCTCTATCTGCTGGCCGCGGTCGGCCATCTGCGTGAGCAGGGCACCGTGTCCGGCGGTCTCTTCCTCCACCTTCGGCCCGATCGTCCGGAAGGCCCGCCCGGCGCCGTGATCTGGCCGATCGAAGAGGTGATGGAGGGACGGGAGAACCTGGAACAGCTGGTCCTCTCACTGCTCGAGTCGATGGAGCGGGGTGTCTTCGTGCGCCTGCCGCATGACGATCGGACGGATAACCGGAGCGGGCTCTGCTCCTGGTGCCCGACCCCGACGATCTGCCGGGGATGGCGGGCGGAGGAGTCGATCCGCCACCGGTCCGATGAACTGCTGAGCCTGTTGAACAGGGCACGCTCCATGGATCAGGTCAACGGCGGAGGTGAGCGATGACCGATCGTACGGGAGTGTCGCCGCCGGTGGATCACCTGGAGAGAAAGCGGCTGGTCGAAGATCAGCTGACGAGCTTCGCGGTCGGTGCCGGGGCCGGAACGGGGAAGACCCGGGT
>JALGWK010000015.1 GCA_025774205.1 bacterium | reverse complement strand
AAAGAGATCGCCGAGGCGGACGATCCGGATAAAGCCCTCGCGGAGAGGGAAGAGGAGTATCGACGAACATTCGCGAATCCGTATGAAGCAGCCAGGCGAGGTTACCTGGACGACATTATCGAACCACGGACAACCCGGAGAAGGGTGATCGAGTCGCTGGAAATGCTGGAGACAAAGGTCGACCGCAATCCGGCGAAGAAGCACGGCAACATCCCGCTCTGACTGGAGAATTCCTGTGAATCCACGGTGCCAGAACCTGCCGGCGTTCCTGCTGGCTTCCCTGATCATGCTCCCCTCGGTCGCCGACGCCCAGCCGGTGGTCCGGACGGGGGACCTGCCGCTGACGGTCGCCGAGGCGTCCGAATTCACGCGGACGGCCACCTTTGATGATGTCTGGGAATGGCTCGGACTGATGCAGTCGCTCGGGGCTGATATCGATGTGACCACGACCGGTCTGACTACCGAAGGACGGGCGATGCCGCTGGTGACCCTCTCCCGTCCCCTGGTCACCACCCCGGCGGAAGCCCACGCTTCGGGGAAGCCGATCATCTACCTGCAGGGGAACATCCACGCCGGTGAGGTGGAGGGGAAGGATGCCCTGCTGATGTTCATCAGGGATGTCACGCTGGGGGAGGCGAGGGACCTGCTCGACGGTGTCATTCTCCTCATCAATCCCATTTACAACGCCGACGGCAACGAGATGTGGGGGCCGGTCGAACGGAACCGGCGCGGACAGGACGGACCTGAGGAAGTGGGGCTGCGCTACAACGGAATGGGGCTCGATCTGAACCGCGATTACATCAAGGCGGAAGCCCCCGAAACGAGGGGCGCACTCAATGGCATACTCAACAACTGGCGGCCGCACCTCTTCATGGATCTTCACACCACCAACGGTTCGCATCACAGCTATGACCTCACCTACGCCGCGACGATGACCCCGACCGCTCCGCCGGGACCGGTCGACTTCACCAACCAGGTGCTGCTGCCTGAGGTCAAGGCCCGGGTCGCTGAGCGCGGGCACGCTCTCTTCGATTACGGGAACCACGGCGGCGGAACCCCCCCGACCACCTGGCGGACCTTCGGCTGGCAGCCGCGGTACGCGTCGAACTACGTCGGAACGCGGGGAGTAATCAGCATCCTGAGCGAAGCGGTCTCCTACCGTCCCTTCCGTACCAGACTGAGCGCGACCTACTGGTTCGTCAGGGAGACGGTGGCCTTCGCCGGAGAGAGAGCGGATGCCATCCTCGAATTGATTCATGATGCCCAGCAGGAAGTCGTAGCCTGGGGTACAGATCCGGAGAACGCGCCTGAACTGGGCGTGCGCTTCGAACTGGTGAGTCGGGGGAAGGAACTGGTCACCTGGGAAGTGAGCGAAACTCCGGACGATCCCGCCGGGGGCAGGCGGAGGAGGGTGTACACCGGCCAGATCGAGGAAGCCCTGATGGATGTCTTCACGGTCTTCAAACCGGTAGCTACCCGACCCTTCCCGGCTGGCTATCTCATCCCGGTTGCCTATCCGGAGGCGGTGGAACTCCTCCTCCGTCACGGGATCGTGGTGGAACAGCTGGAGTCGGCCCTGGACGTCTCCGCAAAAGCCTTCCGGGTCGATTCACTGGCTGTCGGGCGTCCCTACCAGGGACACCGGACCGTGAGCCTTCAGGGGGACTACCATGATATGGAGCGGGAGGTGCCTGCCGGCTGGTACTGGGTATCGACGGCCCAACCGCTCGGGGCGCTGGTCTTCACCATGCTGGAACCGGAGATCGACGACAGCCTCTTCACCTGGAATTACTTCGACCGCTCCCTCAACCGGGGCAGGGATGTGCCGGTTCTGAAGCTGATGACGGTTCCCGCGGTCTCGCGCAGGAGGATCACGCGGGTCGCGGGGAGATGAGCGTCACTACCCGAGGAGAACAGAGATGAACCAGAAGTTCGAAATCCCCAGCCGCCTCCTGATGGGCCCCGGCCCGAGCAATGTTCCGTCATCGGTGCTGGAGGCTCTTTCCAGTCCGACTATCGGTCATCTCGATCCGGCCTTCCTCGAGGTGATGGACCAGGTCCAGGAGATGCTGCGGGCGGTCCTCCTGACCGACAATCCCTTCACGATCGCCGTTTCGGGTACCGGCAGCGCCGCCATGGAGGCGGCGGTCGACAACCTGGTGGAGCCGGGTGACCGCGTGATCGTGGGAGTCAACGGGGTTTTCGGAACCCGCCTGGTCGATATGGCCGGCCGGGCCGGAGCCGAGGTTGAAGCGATCGAAGCCGACTGGGGGACGCCGATCCCCGTCGAGGCGATCGAAGCGGCGCTGAAAAGGAATTCCGTCAGCATGGTGATGCTGGTGCACGGAGAGACTTCGACCGGTGTGATGCAGCCGATCGAAGGAGTGGGAGACCTCTGTCACGAGCACGGCGCGATGCTCCTGCTCGACTGCGTAACCAGTCTCGCCGGAGTCCCGGTCCGGATCGATGATTGGGGGGTGGATGTCTGCTACTCGGGGGCGCAGAAATGTCTCTCGGTCCCGCCCGGTGTCTCTCCCCTGACCTTCTCGGAACGGGCGCTCGAAAAACTGGAGAACCGCGGCAGCAAGGTAGCTTCATGGTACCTCGACATGACGATGATCAGGAACTACTGGGGTGAGAAACGGGCCTACCACCATACCGCCCCGATCAACATGGTCTACGCTCTCCATGAGGGTCTGCGGCTGATCCTCGAGGAGGGACTGGAGAACAGGTGGGATCGACATCGCCGCCATGCCGCTGCGCTCCAGGCGGGACTGCAGGCAGTCGGCTGGGAACCGTTCGTGGATGAGGCCTGGCGCCTCCATCCGCTCACGACCATCAGGCCGCCGGCCGGTGTGGATGAGAAGGAATTCCGTGGTCGGCTGCTGCAGGAGCACGATATCGAGATCGGAGCCGGTCTCGGTCCCCTGGCCGGTGAGGTCGTCCGGGTCGGGCTCATGGGGGCCTCCAGTTCACCGGAGAGCGTGCTGCGTTTCCTCTCAGCGACCGAGTCGCTGACGGGAGCGGTCTCAGGCGTGGCGACGAATGCCGCCGAACAGCTGCTCAACCGACAGGAGGCGTGATTCAGGTGGTTTCTGCACGACTCTTCTCGAAGGTTCTGGTCGCCAACCGCGGTGAGATCGCCATCCGGGTCTTCAGGACGTGTCGCGAGCTGGGGATCGATACTGTCGCCGTGTTCAGCGAGGCGGACCGGACGGCCCCGCACGTTGCCGCCGCCGGTGAGGCGTACCTGATCGGTCCGCCGCCGGCGAGGGAGTCGTATCTCGTCATGGAGAAGATCCTCGACGCGGCGCGTGAAAGCGGCGCGGAGGCCATCCACCCCGGTTACGGATTTCTGGCAGAGAACGCAGAATTCGCCGAGGCAGTCATCGAGGCCGGACTGACCTGGATCGGTCCCCCGCCGGAGGCGATGCGCCTGCTGGGTGACAAGACTTCGGCCCGCCGGGTGGCCGTCGAGCACGGGGTGCCGGTTCTGCCCGGCACCCCGGACCCGGTCACTTCCACCGAAGAGGCGATCTCGGCAGCGGCCGAGATCGGATATCCCATCCTGCTCAAGGCTGCCGCCGGCGGCGGCGGGAAGGGGATGCGGGTGGTGGAGGCGGCTGATGACCTGGAGGCCGCGTTCCGGATGGCCGCCTCGGAGGCAGCTTCATCCTTCGGGAATGATTCGATCTTCATCGAGAAGTACATCACCAGGCCGCGACATATAGAGATCCAGATCATGGCGGACTCCCACGGCACCTGCCTCTGGCTGGGGGAACGGGAATGCAGTGTGCAGCGTCGCCATCAGAAGATCGTCGAGGAATCGCCGAGCCCGGCCCTGACCGCGGAAACGCGGCAGAAGATTGGTGACGCGGCAACGGCGATAGCGCGGGCCTCGGGCTATGTCGGGGCGGGAACGGCGGAGTTCCTCTTTGAGGATGACCGGTTCTATTTCCTCGAGGTGAATGCCCGGCTCCAGGTGGAACACCCGGTCACCGAGATGGTCACCGGCCGGGACCTGGTCCATGATCAGCTGATCGTCGCCGCGGGCAGACCACTCGACCTGACCCAGGAGGAGATCCGACCGGAGGGGCATGCCATCGAACTCCGAATCTACGCCGAGGATCCGGAAAACAGCTTCTTCCCGTCCCCCGGCACGATCACCTTCCTCGAGCCTGCCGCCGGTCCCGGTATCCGGCATGACTCGGGGGTGACGGCCGGCAGCGAGGTCACGCTCTTCTATGACTCGCTGATCGCCAAACTGATCTCCTGGGCTCCCGACCGGCAGCGCGCCATCGATCGACTGCTGCGGGCCCTCGACGAGTACCGGATCGCCGGTGTCACCACCATCATCCCGTTCCTCGGAGAGGTGCTGAGGGAGGAGTCATTCCGGTCGGGAACATACGATACCACGATCGTCTCCCGGATGCAGGAGGACCGGAGTGGGAGAGAGGATGATGCCGGGGATCGGGACGCTTTCCTCGCCGCCGTCGCGGCGGCCCTGTTCCGGACCGCAGCAGAGGGCGGACTCGTCGGCGATGAACCGCCCGGGACAGAACCGACCATGAGCCCGTGGGTCGTGAAGGGGAGGGGGGACTGGCGATGGCAAAGATAACCTGGGCCGTCACCCTGGCCGGGAAGACCTGGGAGTTCTCGCTTGACCGATCACGGGAAGATAACGGGTACCTCCTTTCCCGCGCGGATGGAGACGATGGTTTGGAAGAGATCCGCGTGAGTCTCTGCCGGGTCCACGGGAACCTTTACCATGTCACGGTCGGGAACCGTATCGAACCGGTCTGGCTCTACCGGGACGGGCAGGGGATACAGGCAGCGGTTCGAGGTCGACAATACCTGGCAGAGGTGGAGGAGGCGCGTTTTCACCGCCTGAAACAGGATATAGCCCTTACCTCGGGAAGTCGGGGACCGGCGGATGTGGTCGCCCCGATGCCTGGTCTCGTCCTCTCGATCCAGGTCTCGGTGGGAGAGGAAGTATCACCCGGTGACGGGATCGCGATCGTGGAATCTATGAAGATGGAGAACGAGATCACCTCGCCCCACGGAGGCATCGTGGAGTCGGTCCTGGTGACCGAAGGCGCGGTGGTCGACAAGGGTGAGAGTCTGGTCACGATCGTGGCGCCGGCATCGGATTGACGGCTCCGGCACGATTATTTCCTGAGTTCTTGCGTTTTCAGCAAAATATCCTTTTTTTATAGGCCTTACCCGGATTGCTGACCCTACCGGGACTCCTTCCCCCTGAAGGAAGGAGCATGGCCGGCGGGTCGGGGATCTCTGCAGGCGCTGCTTTTTTGGTTTTCCGATCCTCATAATGCGCCAGGCTTAAGGAGATCCTCAAGGTACAGCCGATTTCGGGTGTCACTGTCGTTCAGGGTGTTCCGGGTCCCGCAGACTGGCGGGACGGCGAAAACGATCAGGGTGGGCAGGTGGAGGAATCGAAACAGAAAACGCTGGTAGACGGATACGTCCAGCAGATCATCGACCTGGAAGACGGGATCGAAATGGTCGAGACCGTCCATTCGGGCAAACAGCGTATCAAGGTCTTCATCTGGCGCCCGGAGGGAGTGACGATCGAGGATTGCACCAGGATAAACCGGCGTCTTGTCCGGGCCCTGGAGCATGACGATTTCGTGCAGGGATCGCTGTCGATAGAGGTCTCCTCACCCGGACTCGACCGGCGGTTGCACAGTCGGCGGGATTTCGAACGGGTCATAGGCGAACAGCTCAGGCTCGATGTTGAGGAGGAAGATGGCGGGAGCAGGACCATCCTGGGTCTGCTCACCGGGGTGCTGGATGACGATCTGCTCCTCGATCCGCCGGTGAAGGTGAAAGGTAAACAGGGCGGTTCGGGTGAAAAAGGCGCGCCGATCAGGGTGACGCTCTCCCATATCCGCGAAGGAAGAATAGAGATCAGTCTCTAACAGTGCCGGCGCAGAGACGCCGGTCGGAGGATCGATGGCAGAAGACATCAACTATGAGATTATCGAAGCTCTGAGCCAGATAGCCAGGGAGCGGAATCTGAAGCGGGAGATCGTTCTCGAGAGTCTCGAGATCGGGCTTCTGACAGCCGCCAAGAGGGCTCTCGGGACCCTCGATCCGGTCGATATCGACGTCGACAGGGACACCGGGGAGATCTCGATCGGAATCGTGAAGGAAGTCGTGGCGACAGCCGAGGAGATCGAGGAGCCACTCCTGCAGATCACCCTCGAGATGGCGAAAGAACTCGATCCCGACACCGAGGTCGGCTGGCACCTCAACGTCGACGTACCGGTGGCCGAATTCGGCCGTACGGCCATCCAGGCCGCCAAACAGGTCCTGCAGCAGCGGATCAGGGAAGCTGAGCGGGACAAGATCTTCGAGGAATACCTCGATCGTGAGGGGGAGATCATCACCGGCAGCGTTCAGCAGGTCACCCGCGGCACATTGCTGGTCAATATCGGCCGGGTCGAGGCGATCCTCCCCTACCGGGAGCAGATCAGACGCGAACGATTCAGGCAGGGAGACACGATCCGCGCGCTGGTCAAGGAAGTCTCGATGAACGCCAAGGGTCCGTCGATCGTGCTGAGCCGGGGCGATGAAATGTTCGTCAGGAAGCTGTTCGCGATCGAGGTTCCCGAAATCTATGAAGGAATCGTGGAGATCAAAATGGTCGCCAGGGCACCGGGCGAACGGTGCAAGGTCGCCGTGAGGAGCCACGATCTCCGGGTGGATGCGGTCGGAGCGTGTGTCGGTATGAAGGGCTCGCGGGTCCAGAGTATCGTCCGGGAACTGAACAACGAGCGGATCGATATCGTGCCCTGGAGTCCCGACGTGATCTTCTTCGTGACCAAGGCCATCGGACCGGCCAAGGTCAGCCGGGTACTGATCGATGAAGAACGGAAGGAACTCACCCTCATTCTGCCGGAAGACCAGATCGCGCTGGCTCTGGGACCGGGCGGAACCAATGCCCGTCTGGCCGGGGAACTGGTGGGGTACCAGATAGACGTGGTCTCCGATACGGAATACGAGCGGGCCCTGAAGGAAGTGGAAGGGGTCTTCCAGCGTATCAATGAACTCGACATCACAGCCGCCCAGGCGGAGAAACTGCGCACGGCGGGAGTCGAATACGTGCAGGACATCCTCGAGCTGACCATCGAGGAGATCCAGGCCATACCGGGTATCGGTCCAGCAACGTGCAACTCGATCATCGCCAAGTTCGAGGTATTCACCGGAGAGGAATACGTACCGCCGGAACGGGTGGAGGCGGAGATCAGGGTCGCCGATCTCGATCCCGACAAGGACTCGATCGAGGATCTCTTCACCTGAATGAGGCCGATTGGGTTATCGATCCGGATATCCTTCGGAAGAGCGAATCACGGGATGAGGCCGAGGCTGTGACTACCGAAGAGGAAGAAGAGCCGGTGGAGCCGGCCGCAGCAGAGACCGAAGTGGTCGCCGAGACACCGGTTGAGGAAGCGACAGAGACAGAGGTGGTCGCCGAGACACCGGTTGAGGAAGCGACAGAGACAGAAGTGGTGTGGACGCCGAGACACCGGTTGAGGAAGCGACAGAGACAGAGGTGGACGCCGAGACACCGGTTGAGGAAGCGGCAGAGACCGAAGTGGACGCCGAGACACCGGTTGAGGAAGCGACAGAGACAGAGATGGACGCCGAGACACCGGTTGAGGAAGCGGCAGAGACCGAAGTGGACGCCGAGACACCGGTTGAGGAAGCGGCAGAGACCGAAGTGGACGCCGAGACACCGGTTGAGGAAGCGGCAGAGACCGAAGTGGACGCCGAACTCCCTGAGGAGACGTCGGCCGCGACAGACGATGAGACTGATGAACCAGTTCTCTGACCTGATCGGAATGGCGTACCGGGGCCGCAACGCAGTAGTGGGACGGGATCGGGTTCGGGATGCCGTTCACAGGCGACAGACGGTCCATGTGTTCATGACTGTTGACGCTGGCGGGGCCCTGGTTGCCGAGATGGAAAGCCTCTGCCGGGGAGAAGACACTCCGTTGACCAGGTGGGGCACGAGGACAGAGATGGGGCGGGCCCTCGGCCGCAAAGAGGTCGCAGTGGTTGCGGTGACGGATGCCGGTCTGACCGGCGCGCTTCTGGAATTGGTGGGAGCGGCCGCAGAGTCCGGTGAGTGACAGAGGATAACAATCAGGAATCAAACTCCAGAGCAGTATGGAGGCAGGCTTGACCAAGCAGAACCGAGTATATGACGCGGCCCGGGAGTTCAAGATCTCCAGCCAGGCGATGATCGAAGTGCTTCAGGGTCTGGGTTTCGAGATCAAGAGCCATATGAGCCCCGTCAACGAATCCATGATACTTGCGGTCGAAGAGTACTTCGAAAGCCTGAAGGCTGAGTCGAAGGCTGGTGACGTCCGCAAAAAGGAAGTGGCAGAAAAGCGCAAGGCCCTCGAAGAGGCAGAGAAAGTGGCTGTGCGGGCCGAACGTGAGGCGACGACGAAGCAGAAGGCTGAACAGGAGGCCCCGCCTGAAGGCCGTCCTGCCCGGAAGAAGCCGGTCGATGCTGGCACGAGCAGGGTCGCCGAGAAACTTGCCCGGGCCAAGGCTGAGGCCGAACGCCTGATTCAGCAGGCTGCCGAGGTGAAGCAGCAGGCTACCGAAGCGAAGCAGCAGGCCGAGCTGGAGGCCGCGGCTCAGGCGGAATTACCCGACAACGAAGCGGTCCAGGCAGTGATACTGGAAGCGGTTGAGGCAGTTGTCGAGGAAGTGGAGACGATCGGGATCGAGGAGGCTGAACCGGTCGAGGTCGAAGCTGCCGGGGAAGAGACTGTCGAAGAGGCCGTCGAAGAGGCTGGGGAAGAGGCCGGGGAAGAGACAGCCACGGCGACGGAGGAGGCTGCGAAGGAAGCAGAAACCGTTGAAGCCGTGGCCCCAGTCGAAGATGAAGCGGTGAAGGCCGGTCGACTCTCGGGATCGAGCCTGCGGGAGCGGATCAGACAGAGCAAGGAATTAAGGGAAACAGAAGGGGAAGGGCCGAAGATCATCGAGCGGCGCGCTCCCCAGGTCAAGGAGCGCCGACCTGCTCCGCGTCCGGCAGTGGATACCTCACCCCGGAAGAAGAAGAAGCGGAAGAAGGGCCGGAAGGTAGTCGACCAGGAAGAGGTCCGCACGACGATCAAGGAGACCCTGGCAGACATCCGCAGCGGTCCCGGAAGATCGAAGGGGAAGCGTCGCCGGCGTACCGCCGAGGGCGAAGAGATCGAGACCATGGAGGTCGAGGAGCATAAGGTGATCCAGATCACCGAGTTCGCCTCTGTCTCTGAACTGGCTTCCCAGATGGAAGTGCGACCGAGCGATATCATTGCGGCCTGTTTCCAGCTGGGCTTTGTGGTCACGATCAACCAGCGTCTCGACATGGAGACGATCGAATTCATCGCCGACGAATTCGGTTTCGAGGTCGAATCGATAGATGAATTCGGCGCGGATATGTTCGATGAAGTAGAGGATTCGGGCGAAGAGGGAGATCTGGTCTCGCGCGCCCCGGTAGTGACTGTCATGGGGCATGTCGACCACGGTAAGACCTCTCTGCTCGATTACATCCGGCAGACGACCGTCGTGGCAGGTGAAGTGGGAGGGATTACCCAGCACATCGGGGCCTATGAGGTAGAGACTGCCCACGGGACCATCACCTTCCTCGACACGCCCGGTCACGAGGCGTTCACGGCCATGCGGGCCAGGGGCGCGTCACTGACAGATATCGTGGTGCTCGTGGTCGCTGCTGATGACAAGGTCATGCCCCAGACTGTAGAGGCCATCAACCATGCCAAGGCCGCCGGGGTGCCGATCGTCGTGGCCATCAACAAGATCGATCTCCCCGACGCCGACCCGGACGGCGTCAAGCAGCAGCTGATGGCCCAGAGCATCGTGGTGGAGGAATATGGCGGTGAGACCGTTGCCGTACCGGTTTCAGCGAAGTCGGGAGAAGGGGTTGACCGACTGCTGGAGCTCCTCCTCCTTCAGGCCGATATGCTGGAACTGAAAGCGGACCGGACCGGCCTGGCCCGGGGGGTCGTCATCGAGGCCGAGCTCGACAAGGGTCGCGGTCCGGTGGCCACCATCCTGGTGCAGAAGGGTGAACTGAAGGAAGGGGATGCCTTTCTGGCCGGACTCCATTCCGGCAGGGCCAGAGCGCTCTTCGATCAGCGTGGACGTCCCCGCAGGGACGTGCACCCCTCCCAGGCTGTGCAGATCCTCGGGTTCGATGGACTGCCGCAGCCGGGTGACTCATTCCATACCCTGGCCGACGAGAAGGAGGCCCGGGTCCTCTCCCAGAAGCGTCAGCAGATCCGTCGTCAGCAGGAATTCGCGGTTCGCGAGGCGACAAGTCTCAGTGATGTGAGAGCGCGGATCGAGCAGGGCGAAATCAGTGCACTGCCGTTGATCGTGAAAGCCGACACCGACGGATCGATGGAAGCTCTCAGCGATTCCTTTCACAAGCTGAGCACCGACGAGGTGATGGTGAAGGTCATCCACCAGGGTGTTGGCGGCATCAACGAATCTGATGTGATGCTGGCCCAGACCTCAGACGCGATCATCGTTGGATTCCATGTCAGGCCTGACAAGAACGCGCGGGACGTCGCCGAACAGCTGAAGGTGGAGATCCGACTCTACGACATCATCTATGAGGCGGTCGAAGAGATCAAACTCGGCCTCGAAGGGCTGCTGAAACCGCACATCAATGAAGAGGTCACGGGGACGATCGAGGTACGGGAGATCTTCCGTGTACCAAAGGTTGGTACAATCGCCGGTTCGATGGTTGTCGAGGGCATGATCACACGGAAGAGCAAGGTCCGACTCGTCCGGGAGGGGATCGTCGTCTACGACGGCCGGGTCGGAAGCCTGAGAAGGTTCAAGGAAGATGCCAAGGAGGTCAAGCAGGGCTTCGAATGCGGTATCGGCATCGAGAACTTCAATGATGTCAAGGTGGGTGATCTGATCGAGGTGTATGAGATCGAAGAGGTCGCGCGGACGCTCGGTGAACAGGCGTGACCCTCGGGACCCTGACGATAGATCTCTACCTCCCCGGGTGCAGGTCCCTCAAGGAGAAGAGGGGACTGCTCAGGAAACTCATTTCGCGTCTGCAGCGGGATTTCAATGTGAGCGTGGCTGAGGTGGAGAAGCAGGATCTTCATCAGTCGGCCCGACTGGGAGTGGCGGTGGTGAGTACGGACCGTGCCTTCGCGAACAGGGTTCTGAGCAAGGTGGTGGAGCGGGTGGAACGTGATCCCTCCTGCCAGCTTCAGGATTATTCCCTGGAGCTTCTCTGAGCCGCGCCATGGAACAGTATCGCCGAACAGATCGCGTCAATGATGAACTCAAGAGGTTGCTCGGGGACCTCATCGAACGCGAGGTGCAGGATCCCCGGATAGGATTCGTGACGGTTCTGGATGTGAGGGTCGCCCGCGATTTCTCGGTTGCGACCGTCTACGTCACGATCGCCGAGGATGAAGACACCGAAGAGACCCTGGCGGGCCTGAAAGCCGCGGCCAGGTTCCTGCGGAAGCGGGTCGGGGAATCGATGAGGCTCCGCCTGACACCGGAGCTGCATTTCGTGTATGACACGTCGCTCGACACGGGCTTCCGGATGGATGCTTTGCTGAAACAGATAGCCGACGAACGGGACAGGGATGACTGAAAGCATCAACGAATTCAGGACAGCGCTCGAACAGGTTGAGAAGGTCATTGTGACCACTCATATCAATCCCGACGGTGATGCCGTCGGATCTGTTCTGGGTATGAGGGCGATCCTGGAGAAGCTCGGCAAGAAAGTGGAGATCGTGCTCAATGACGAGATCCCTCCGAAGTACCGTTTCCTCATCGACCGGCCTGTCAGGCTGGTGAGTGATCCCGATCTCGAGGAGATAATGACGGACGGTGCCTTCGAGATGATCGTCTATCTCGATGCCTCCGAGCGTGAGCGGATCGGCAGCGTGCTGGAGTGGTACCAGGGGCGGTCCGGTCAGAACCCGGTCATCGTTAATGTCGACCACCACGTCAGCAACGATGGTTTCGGTGATATCGTGATCATAGACCCGACACGGTCATCAGCGGCGGAGCTGGTTCTGGAGATCGCTGAATCACTCGACGTCGACCTGACTCCCCAGGCCGCGGATCAGCTGTTTGCCGGAGTGCTCACCGACACCGGCTGTTTCCAGTATTCCAATACCAACGTTGACAGCCTGCGGGCCGCCGGAAGTCTGGTTGAAGCGGGAGCTACTCCGTCACGGGTTGCCGACCGGATCTATCATCAGCGTGCTCTCAACTTCTACCGACTCCTCGGCTACCTCCTCGGCACGATGGACCTGCACCATGGGGGGCGGACCTGCGTGATGACCCTGCCGGCCGGGAACGCGAAAGCCCTCTGGCCGGAAGGGGAGATGGATACCGAGGGGATCGTCGATTACACCATCCAGGTGGCGGATGTGGAAGTCGGGATATTCCTGCGTGAAACCACTCCCGACACCTGCCGCGCCAGCCTTCGATCGAGGGGTGGCGTGAACGTTCAGAAAATCGCCGAGTCACTGGGAGGCGGTGGACACGCCGGCGCGGCCGGATGCACCCTCAAGGGAACCCTGGATGAGACCAGGGAGAGGCTCCTGGCTGTAGTGGAGAAGCGCCTGTAATGAACGACGAACCGATCAAAGACGGGTTTGTCCTGGTCGACAAGCCTGAAGGCTGGAGTTCATTCGACGCGGTCAGGTGGGTCCGCAAGGCCCTGAAGGGTACCAAGGTCGGACACGCCGGAACACTCGATCCGTTCTCGACTGGATTGCTGATCCTGCTCATCGGCAAGGCCACGAGACTGATGCGCTATCTGGAGGATTATCGGAAATCGTACTCCGGTGTCATGAGGTTGGGGATCACCACCGACACCTGTGACCTGACCGGCACGGCCATCGAAGAGAAAGACGCTGAAGCGGTGGCATCACTGACGGCGAGCGGGATCTCCGATGCATTCCAGGAATGGATCGGAGAGGTGGAGCAGGTGCCGCCCAGATACTCGGCGATAAAGATCGAGGGAGAGCCGGCCTACCGGATGGCAAGACGCGGAGAAGCCCCGGTACTCGAAGCGAGGGACATCACCATCCACGAGCTGGACATGATCGGATTCACGCCTCCCGATGTCACCTTCCGGGCGGTCGTGGGCACCGGTACGTACCTCAGAGCGCTGGCACGCGATATCGGTGGAGACCTGGGGGTGGGTGGTCACCTGACAGAATTGAGACGGACCGGGATCGGCCCGTTCTCTGTGGAGGACGCCTTCCCGCTGGCTCGACCAGAAGGTGAAGGGTACGTGCGGGAATGGATCCGACCGATGACCGAACTGCTGCCCGGGGATATCCAGATCGAGGTGACTCCGGCACAGGCGAAGCATCTCCAGCACGGCAATGAAATGCGGCTCCCGGCCGACAGCGTGAGGCACGCAGCGGAGTTTTCCCATGTCGGGATCGTATGTCGGGAGCAACTGGTGGCGGTGGGACGACTCGTCGTCGTTGGCAGTGAAGGACTGTTCCAGCCGCGAACGGTCCTTATCACGGCGGCAGGGGAGGGGAGCTGATAGATGGAGGTGTACCTCGGTCTGGATGGATTGCCTGACGGAATGGTGAAACCGGTCGCAACGATAGGAGCCTTCGACGGGATCCATCGCGGACATCAGCAGCTGCTCGGTCGGGTGAATGCCAGGGCGAAGGAGATCGGCGGTTCAGGAGTACTGGTGACCTTCGAACCGCATCCGCAACAGGTGATCGCCCCGGGAACGGCGCCGCCGTTGCTGACATCGCGGGAGGAGAAGATACCTCTGCTGGAGAGCATCGGTCTCGATGCCGTGGTGATCCTTCCTTTCAACCGGAAACTGAGCGAGATGGAGGCTGAGGACTTCGTCATCGGAATCCTGAAGGAAGCCATCGGAGTCAGGTTCCTCGTGCTCGGACACGACCACGCGTTCGGCAAGGGCAGGCGGGGACGTCCGGAGCTGCTGCGGCAGATGGCCCCGGAACATGGTTTCGATCTCGAAGTGGTCGAGGCTGTACGTGATAACGGTAATCCGATCACGAGTACCCTGATCCGCAACCTGCTCAAAGAAGGCGCAGTCGATAAAGCCGGGAAACTGCTCGGCCGTCCCTACGACATGAAAGGGCTGGTCGAGAAGGGAGAACAGCGGGGTCGTGAGATCGGCTGGCCGACCGCGAACATCGCCCTGCCGCTGCCCGAGAAGTGCCTGCCGGGAGATGGTATCTACGCGGTCCGCACGATAGTGCGGGACCGGGTCTACGCCGGAGCCTGCAGTGTGGGGGTGCGGCCGACATTTGGTTCCGGATCGCGCACCATCGAGGTGCACATCCTGGATTTCAATGAGGATATCTACGGTGAATCGGTGGAGGTCCGCTTCCATCAGAGGATCCGTGATGAACGTGCTTTCGACGGAGTTGAATCCCTCGTGAAGCAGATAGAGAGCGACGTAGCAGAAACAAGAAGCATCTTTGAAGAGGAGGAACACTGAGTGACACTCAAGAAAGAGGATAAGGCTGTTCTGGTTGAGAAATTCGGACGTGACGGAAACGACACGGGTTCATCCGAGGTGCAGATCGCGCTCCTCACCGAGCGTATCACCTATCTCACGGAACATTTGAAGCTGCACACGAAGGACCACGCAAGTCGGCGTGGACTCCTCAAACTGGTGGGGCAGCGCCGAAGGCTCCTGGATTACCTCAATCGGAAAGACCGGGAGAAGTACAAGGCCCTGCTGGTAGAGCTGGGTCTGAGAAAGTAGCCGGTTACCGCGGCAGGAAGGCCCTGCCCGTTAACGGACGCAAAGAGAGCAGATGATAATGATAGTGAAGAAGGAAATATCCATTGGTGGCAGAGTCCTCAGTCTCGAGACCGGCAAGGTCGCCCGCCAGGCGAACGGGGCGGTCTGGGTCCAGTACGGGGGGACTGTTGTTCTGGTGACAGCCACCGCGACAAAGAAGCCGAAAGACATACCCTATTTCCCTCTGATGGTGGAATACCGGGCCAAGTGGTATGCCACGGGCCGGATCCCGGGTGGTTTCTTCAAGCGGGAAGGTCCGCCGCGTGAGAGGGAGATCGTCAGTGCCCGGCAGATCGACCGGTCGATCCGACCGCTCTTTCCGGGTGATTACCGCAACGACGTCCAGGTGTTCGTGAGCATCATCAGCTCCGACTGCGAGAATGACGCCGATTTCCTGGGTTTGATCGGGGCCAGCGCGTCCCTGAACATCTCGGATATCCCTTTCGCCAAAACGATCGCCGGAGTACGGGTCGGTCGCATTGAAGGTGAACTGGTGATCAACCCGACCAGAACCCAGATGAAAGAGAGCGATATCGAGCTCGTCGTCGCCGGTTCGGCTGACAGCATCGTGATGGTGGAGGGAGGCGCCTCAATGGCTACCGAGGCCGACATGGTCGGGGCGCTCGAGTTCGCCCATGAGCACGTCAAGCCGATCGTTGCGATGATCGACGAACTGAAAGCGGAAGTCGGTAAGCCGAAGCAGGACTATGAAAAAATCACCGCCTCAGATGAGTTCGTCGCAAAGGTGAATGACATCGCCCGCGAGAAGATCGTCGCAGGCAGCCAGCTCGACGGGAAACATGAGCGAGAAGAGGCCATGGATGATGTGCTCGCTCTCGTCCGGCAGGAGACCGAAGAGGAATTCGCCGACCAGCAGCGGTACGTCTACGACGTAACCCACGACATCCAGAGTGAGGAGATGCGCAAGGTCATCCTCGAGTCAGGCAAGCGCCATGACGGTCGGCAGCCGGAAGATATCCGGGACATCACCTGTGAGGTCTCGGTCCTGCCGGAGACCCATGGTTCAGCACTCTTCACCCGGGGTGAGACTCAGGCTCTGACCGTGACCACTCTCGGAACGAAGCAGGACGAACAGCGGATGGATGAGCTGGAAGGGGAATCGTGGAAGTCTTACATGCTCCACTACAACTTCCCCTCCTTCAGCGTCGGCGAAGTGCGGCCGGTCAGAGGGCCCAGTCGCCGGGATATCGGTCATGGAATGCTGGCAGAGCGGGCGCTCCGCCCCGTGATTCCGACGGAGGAGTTCTTCCCCTACACCATCCGCATCGTGAGTGACATCCTGGAATCGAACGGTTCCTCCAGCATGGCGACGGTCTGCGCCGGTTCGCTCTCGCTGATGGACACCGGAGTTCCGATCAAGGAAGCGGTGGCCGGGATTGCCATGGGTCTGATCCACGAGGGCGACAAGGATGTCATCCTGACCGATATCACCGGTACGGAGGATCACCTTGGTGATATGGACTTCAAAGTCGCTGGTACCCGCGGCGGTATCACGTCGATCCAGATGGACATAAAGATCGACGGGGTCTCCCGTGATCTTCTGGCGGTGGCGCTCGATCGCGCCCGTGAAGCCCGCGTAAGCATTCTCGATTCGATGAAGAGCGCCCTCGAGACACCGAGGACCGAGCTGAACGAGAAGGCTCCGCGCATCATCAGTCTCAAGATCAACCCCTCCAAGATAGGTGAGGTGATCGGCCCGGGCGGCAAGGTGATCCGTTCGATCCAGGAATCGACCGGCGCCAAGATCGACATCGACAACGACGGACTGGTCACCATCGCGAGCGTCGACAAGGACGCCTGCGAACAGGCCTTCGCCATGGTGTCGGCCCTCGTCGAGGAAGCCGAACCGGGCAAGATCTACCAGGGAACCGTCCGGACGGTGGTGAAGTTCGGCGCGTTCATCGAGATCATGCCGGGCAAGGATGGCCTCTGTCACATCTCCGAACTCGCGGCTGGCCGCGTCAATGAGGTAGAGGACGTACTGCGGGAAGGGGACAAGGTCCGGGTGAAGTGCATCGGGACCGATGACAACGGCAAGATCAAGCTGAGCCTGAAGGCGGCCATCGAGGAGCTGGACGAGGAAAGCGTCTGGATCCAGAAGGTGCCGCGGTAGTCGCTGATGTCTGACAGCGGCAGTGGCAACAGTTTGTCCACCGATCACTACCGGCTCACGGAACTCGGGAATGGCCTGACGGTCGTCACCGAGACGCTGTCTCACGTGAGATCGGTAGCGTTCGGTGTATGGAGCAGGGCGGGGTCCCGCGACGAGACAGCAGGTTGCGAGGGCACCGCCCATTTCCTTGAGCACATGTTCTTCAAGGGTTCCGAGAACCGCTCGGCGTTCGATATCGCGTATGAACTGGAGCGAAAAGGCGGCTATCTCAACGCCTTCACCTCCAAGGATCATACCTGTTACTACGCACATATCCTGGACGAGCATCTGCCGGTGGCAGTCGATGTGCTGGGCGACATGATTCAGCACCCGAAGCTCGATCCCGTGGAGCTGGAACGGGAGAAGCAGGTGGTCCTGGAGGAGATCAAGACATCCTTCGACACCCCGGACGACTGGGTTCACGAACTCTTCCTGATGGATCACTACGGATCGCATCCGCTGGCCCATCCGGTGCTCGGATTCGAGGAGAGTGTCAGCGGACTTTCGGTGGATGATCTCCGCTCGTTCATCGACACCAGGTACCGGAACGGTAACCTGCTTGTCGCGGCGACCGGTTCACTCGAGCACGAAAGGGTTGTTGATCTTGTCGAGCAGACCTTCACCCTCCATTCGGACAAATCCGGCTCGCGGATCCTGAGCGAACCGGTGTCGAATGGAGGTGAATCGAAGTACCAGAGGGACATCTCGCAGGTTCACGTTATCCTCGGCACCCCCGGATTGCCATATCGCCACGACGACCGGTACGCGCTGGTGATCCTGATGACCCTCCTCGGGGGCGGGATGAGCAGTCGGCTCTTCCAGTCGCTGAGGGAGCAGAGAGGTCTCGTCTACAACATCAGCAGTACCACCTCTTTCCATGAGGAGACAGGACTGGCGGCTTTCTACCTGGCCTGCGCTCCGGAAAACGCCCGTCTCGCCCTCGAGCTGATCGATGGTGAGATCGAAACCATCAGAACGGGCGACTCGGTTACGGAAGAGGATCTGGATAGTTCCAGGGAACAGGTGAAGGGACATATCCTGCTGGCTCTGGAGAGCACGTTCGCGCGGATGTCGAGACTGGCCAAGGGGCTCTTCTTCGAAGACCGGATCAATCCGATCGAAGAGACCCTGCGGAACCTGGACGCGGTGAGCGTTGATGATCTGGTGCGCATGGCCGACACCATCCTCACCTCCGGTCCAACCACCACGACCATCCTTGGCGCGACAGAGGACGTTGCGTGAACGGTGATCGGATCGAGCCGGTCAGGGTGCAGTTGCGATGGCTCGACGATCATGAGGACCGACCTCTACCCGCCTATGAGAGTTCGGGAGCAGCAGGCATGGATGTCCGGGCGCGCCTCGATGATCCCGTCACGATCGAACCGGGCGGCACGGCCCTGATCCCGACCGGGTTCTCCGTGGCCCTGCCGGAAGGGTATGAAGCACAGCTGAGACCGAGAAGCGGCCTGGCCCTCAGGCATGCGATTTCTCTGCCGAATTCACCGGGAACTGTCGACAGCGACTACCGGGGTGAGGTAAAAGTAATTGTAGTGAACCACGGTCGGCAGCCGTTCACCGTGGAGGACGGGATGCGGATCGCCCAGATGGTCATCAGCCCGGTCTGCCGGGCAGCCATCGAGGTGGTCAGGCAACTGCCGGAAACGGGACGCGGCGCCGGAGGCTTCGGCTCCACAGGACACTGACCATGGCCGAACATCTGGATCAGAGTTATCTCGATTTCTGGGGCTTCGAGCGAGCCCCCTTCACGCTGACACCTGATCCCGATATGCTCTACCTCTCCAAACAGCATCGGGAGTGCATGCTGCGCCTGCAGTACGCCATCGCCGGCAACAAGGGTGGCGCCCTCATGGTGAGTGAGAACCCCGGTGACGGCAAGACCAGTGTACTGCGGCGGCTGGAGAAGGATCTGAACGCCTCGGCAGAGGACAACTACCGGATCGTCTTCATAGATCATCCGACTCTGACCCCCGATCAGATGCTCTGGGAGATCCTCCGTCAGCTCGGCTTCGGGGAATCCCGCGGCGAGAAGATCCAGAATCTGCTGCAGCTGCGGGAGACCCTGATTGAGATGTTCGAGCGGGGAGAGCGGTGCGTCTTCATCCTCGATGAGGGGCAGCTGCTGGCCGACAGAACCGAACTGCTCCAGGAGTTCCGGGTCCTGCTGAACTACACTGTCGGAGACACGTTCCTGCTGACCTTTATCTTCAGCGGTCAGAGTGAACTTGAAGGCATGATGAAAAGGCTGCCCGAGTTCTACCAGCGCCTGCCGGTCCGCTACTTCCTTCACAGCATGGATCTCCTTGATACCGGACGGATGCTGGAATACCGGATAAAGGTCGCCGGCTACACCGGCCCGAAGCTCTTCACGGATGAGGCAGTCAAGGAGATCTATCAGTACGCCCGGGGCATCCCCCGTGTTATCTGTTCGATCGCCGATCTCTCCCTCGTCGTCAGTCACAGCCGGAATGTGCGCCAGGTCGATGATAAAGAGGTCTCCATGGCCATCCGGGACATGGATCGGAGCACCCAGGACGGCTATCACTACTACCACTTCCTGCGCTCGGCGGGAGTGGCAACCCCGGAAGAGCAGGAGGAGATCGCAGCCGTCGAGGCGGAGCTCGAACGGCAGGAGGCCGAGAACGCCCTCAGTCGGATCGAGGCGACTGAGCGGGACGGGGCAGAACCGGTCGCCGACGCGATCGAATCGTGGTCTCCAGAGGAGAGACCTGAAATAGAGGGATTCCCTGAACCGGAATCGCAGCCGACGTTTGTCATGGATGAGCAGAGCAAGGAAGCGGAGGATGAGAGCGATGATGGAGAAGTGACTGTTCGGGCGCCGGTCACCTCCATCCCCATCATCTCGGATTTCCAGTTCCAGCATTACGGCGATGAGGCCGACGAGGATGTGGCCTCCCTGCCGCCCGTACCGGAGGATGAACCGGCCCAGCCCGGTGAGGGTGAGGATGCGGATAGAGTGGACGGGGATGATGTGGCTGAAGCGATCACCGTAATCGCGGAAACGGTTCGGGGGGCAGATCATTCCGGGGCAGATGAAGAAGGGCGGGAGTTTCTCGAACTGGATTCAGAGGTCAATGTGGGTAAGACCGACGTGCCGCCCGGGTCCATGCTGGATGAGATCGAAGATTACTACCCGCCTGTGCAGGCTCTCTCCGATAAAGAACCGTTTGTGAACTGTCCCTCCTGCGGGACACGTCAGCAGGAAGAGCGGGGCACCTGCATTCAGTGCGGCGGGCCGCTCCACTGGATCTGTCCCTCCTGCCAGCACCGGAACACCGCTCACAGCGCCCGCTGCGACCGATGCGGTCAGAGTCTCTCCCAGGCCCTCATGGAAGCGGAACATCTTCTGAGGGAATCGGTGAACTCCGCGGTGTCGGGCCCCCAATGGGGTTTTATCTCCACTCCGGATTTCAGCCTCAAACTGGCTGACGGCGAGAGGATCCTGGCGGTCGTGAAGAACAAACCTGTAGTGGGCAAAGGAGTCACCATCCGGGCCCGCACCCAGACCTGGGGACCCGGGGAGAAGAAGGTGGACATCGTAGTGACCAACCACCGCATCCACATCGTCTC
>JALGWK010000205.1 GCA_025774205.1 bacterium | reverse complement strand
CACCGGATCCTGCCGTCGGGTGCCGGTCATGACGCTCAGTCGATCGCCCGCCTGGCGCCAATGGGCATGCTCTTCGCTCCCAGTGTGGGAGGCCTGAGCCACACCCCGGCCGAGTTCACCCGTCTCGTGGACACCGTGGCCTGCGCGAATGTACTCCTGCGGGCCGTCATACTCCTCGACCAGCGTCTCTCACGGTAGATATCGGCAGCACCGCCCTGACCCGATCCCCGCCCGTCTGTCCGACAGGGTCCTACATGGTAAACAGCAGGATGAGGATCGCCAGCAGGCCGATCGTCCCGATAAGAAAGAAAATGGTCCCGATCGTGTTGACCGTTCTGGCTCGATCGGATCCCTCCGTTGTACTCACTTGCGCACCTCCCTGCCGGATACCGGGTTGGCCCTATAATGTCATCATACCTGACCGGCGTGAAGTAAATAGATCCCGCCGTCGGCCCGTCTTCCGGCTTGCAGCTGTAAGGGAAGGGCGCAGTGGCGGCACTGACCGGGTGGCAGAGGTGTCTGTCCTTCCGCGTGAGGTATGCCGTACACTCCGGAGGTGAGGGGAAGCCTGTGATCATGACCGTCGATACTGGAAGAAACTCTGTTCGATCGATCCGTGGCGGGTTCTGCCTGGCCATCGTGGCGCTGATGATCGCCGCGCCGGGCCCGTGGCAGGAGCCGGCTTCGGCACAGATCCCCGCCTCCGGCGGTCCGGCCGTCGTCACTTCCCGACCCCGATCGGAGATCCTGGGTGATCGCTGGCCGCTGATGTTCACCTGGAGCCGGAACAAGGTCAACTGGTGGGATCTCTCCTGGCGGTATACCGAACTCCCGCACACGACCCTCTACTACTACTCCGATGCCGAACGGATCGCCCGCCTCGCCACGCCCCTGGTGCTGGAGAGCGATCGCGCGCTGCAGGAGGCCTTCCAGTACGACCTGCAGACCTACACCGAGAACAAGACGATCCCGAAGATCATCTATACAAGTCACCATACCTTCGAGCAGACCAACACCATCGCGCAGGTGGTGCCGGAGGGAGTACTGGGATTCACCGAGTTCATCAAGGGCCGGGTGGTCTTCCCCTATACCGGCGGCAATTACGATTTCCGCCACGTGCTCGAACACGAGAACACCCACATTCACATGATCCACAAGCTGAAGCACGTCTTCAAAGCCAACGGGATCTTCGACGTTTCGAAGCTGCTGCCGACTCTATGGTTCAGCGAGGGACTGGCCGAATTCGAATCGGCCGGCCGTGACCCGGTCACCGACGCGCGAAGGATGGATCCCGAGACGGAGATGTACGTGCGTGACGCGCTCCTGAACGATTCCCTGCCCACGCTCCGGGAGATGCGTCTCTTCCCCGACTGGCGTCGGATCTACAAATTCGGGCACGCCCTTACCCAGTACTTCGGGGCCCGATTCGGCACCGACCGCGTCCACTCATTGCTCTCGCAGTGGCATCATCTTTTCCCCAACCGGAGGAGCTACAACTACTTCCGGAGACGGCAGGAGGATTCGTGGGATCGGCTCAATCCGGGAGTCGAGCAACTGGAGCCGTGGTTCGTCCGGTTCGGGGAGCACGATTACCCGGTGAGCAGAGTTTCGGGAGAGTGGCAGGCGGAGGTCGCGGGGGGCATGGTCGACTCCCTCTCCGGGCAATCGGTCTCCGACCTTGTGGCTGACGCAGAGAACCTGCAGATCGATGAGCGATGGTACCGGATCGTCCTGCTCCCCTCCGGTGAGAATGCTCTCTACCGGCCCGACAGCGGCCTCCAGGTCCACCTCAACGGGGTGATCGCCTCCCGGATCCTCAGAGAGCACCGACTCGATTACGAGAAGAAAGCCTACCGGCTCTTCTCCTTCGAGAAACTGCTCGAATGGTGGTTCGACACCGACCTGGACCAGCTCACCACCGAATGGCACGAGGATATCGGTGACTACTACCGGCCCTGGCTGGTCGGACGGGATCATGTGGCTGACTTTCAGTCGGTGGGTGTCTCGGCGCCCGAACTGTGGCCGACCGCTTCCGACGACGGCCGTATCATCTTCTATAAGGCCTATCATGATGATTACATCTATACTGCGGTCGCTCTCGACCGGGAGAGCGGTCAGGCCGTTCAGCTGGCCGAGGAGACAGGTCCCGAGATCGAGAGCATCCACATCCTGGCCGAGGGGGGAGATGTCCGTCGCATCGCGGAGGACCGCTACCTGACCCTCTTCACCGCCCAGCGCAGATCGCGCGATGTCGTCTACACGCAGGAGATCAGGCGACTGCCCGACGGCACCCTCCAGCTCAGCGGACAGCGGGAACTCGGTTTCGATCCCCTCGAGACCGGCCTGATCGCGTTAACCGGTGTCAGATTCGCCGGTGGCACCGACCGGGTCCTCCTCTCCGGACTGGGCCTGGACGGATATCAGGATATTTTCCTGGTGGATATCGAGTCGGGCGTGATCGAACGTCGTCTGACCCATGATCTGGCCAGCGACCGCATGCCGGTCCTCTGGAACAATACGGTCGTCTTCGCCTCTGACCGGGCCAGCCCGCCGACAACGTTCGCCTATCATCTCTTCACTTACGACCTGGAGACCGGCGCTCTCGCGCAGATCACCGAAAGCAGCGGCAACGAGATAAATCCCACTGTCTCCCCCGACGGTGAACAGCTCTTCTTCCAGTCGGACGCAACCGGCGTCTCGAACATCTATCTCTGGCGTGAGGGGGGGACTCCCTTCCAGGTGACCGATGTGACCACCGGCTTCTTCACGCCCGCGCCGGTCACGAGCGACACCCTCATCGTGTCGGGCTTCTACGATACCGAGTACCTCCTCTATCAGATTCCCGTACCGGAGACAGCGGCCGGGGTCGAGAACGCACCCGATCGCACGGTCGCGATTGGAGCGCATGCGCCGCGTGAGACACGGCTCATCACCCTGCACAGGGAATGGGCGGAGGACCGCGTCACCTCGGCCGACCTCCTGGCTTCCGAATTGATCCGGTCTGAGGAATACCGACCCCGATTCTCCCTCGACGATTTCTACGCCTCGAGCCAGTTCGGCGGTTACAGCGCCTACAACGCCGCGATCTTCGGCACGGGGATACGGTTCAGCGATATCCTCGGGAACCATCACATCAACGGGGCTCTCTGGAACGGTCCCCGGCGGGGACTCGAGGATCTCTCCTGGATCATGAGCTACTGGAATCAGAAGGGCCGCGTGAAGGCCGGGGTTTCCCTCTTCAAGACGAGTGGCGTCTATTACAACTGGGCCCGACAGGCCTTCTATTACCGGGATCGGGCCGGCATTGCCGGACAGTTGAATATCCCCTTCAGCGTCTTCAGTGATCTCGACCTCTATCTCGGGACCGCCACTGAACGAAGGCGGCTGGGAACGGTAACCGGCTCGATCGAGTTCGACCTGCTCGAGCTCGGCATCGGATATACCCGCGACGTGTCGGTCTGGACCTCCCAGGGGCCGCATTCCGGCTGGGTCGCCAGCATCTACTACGACTACCTGTTAAATACGAGCGAGAATTTCGATGTCTTCTCCCGCTACCTCATCGCCGACGTCAGAGGGTATCTGCCGCTGCACCGCCACATCGTGGCGGCGGCCCGTGTCGCCGGCGGTCACAGTACCGGAACCGAACCGGAATTCTTCTTCCTGGGAGGGGGCTTCTTCCTGAGGGGGTACTGGGATCTCTATTCCCTCTATGGCACTTCCTACAACCTCATCAACACGGAACTGAGGCTCCAGCCGTTCGAGCTGCTCGACATGAAGCCGCCCCGGATGTTCGAACAGAGCGGCTGGCCGATCCAGCTCGTCTTCTTCGCCGACTGGGCCGAGACTGTCTGGCAGGACGCAGTGCAGGGTCCCAAAGGGGCCGGCGGCGTGAGTCTCCGGCTGACCCTGGCCCTGCCTTTCATCGTGGAGTACGCCTGGTACCGGAAGAACATGTGGGACCGGTCGAAGGGGCGTGACCGCGGCCTGTTGGTAACACTGATGTTCTGAGCCGACAGCCTGGTGCC
>JALGWK010000204.1 GCA_025774205.1 bacterium | reverse complement strand
CCGGTCCCCGCTCTTCATCAACAAATTCCCCACCCTGCATGGAGGAACCGCTCACCTCCTTGAAGTCCATCTTTTTAAGCTGTGTATCGGACTCGAATCCGATCGCGTTCAGGATGTCTCCATCCCTGGTCACCTGGACAGGACCATCGGTATGGAGCCGATCCCCGGCTTCATCCCACCAGAGAGTGTCAGCCCGCACGACCTGACCTTCAGGGCCGGTCAGCAGAACGCCTCCCCAGGTCTTCACCCGACGACGCCCCTCCCGGTCCTGGTCGTAGATCTCACCTGAATCGGCGACGAGATAGCTGGTGTTCTCCCCCTCCACGTCGAAGAAATCCACTTCGAGTGTATCGAGGCGGGTACGGTTGTTCCCCGGCACCTGATAGACAGCCAGATAATTGGATCTGATGACCGATTTCTTGAGCCCGCGTTCGTGCAGCTGGATGATCACGTTCCACTGTTCGGAGTCAGGTCGGGGTCCGAGCTGGTCAGGGACCTCTTCAGGGATATCAGGCTGCGGGGTCGGCTCACACCCTCCCGTCACCATGGCAAGAAGGATCGCCATCAGGAGCAGCGTCCCGGTTGCGGTCCGGTTCATTCCGTGACCTGCCTCTCGGCGGAACTGTCGACCGTTATCGCGGGAGCATCGGCCGTCGGCGGGGATGGAGATATCCAGTCAACCGGAGGTCTGGTACGCCAGCGGCGATGGAACCACGTCCACTGGTCGGGGAAACGCCTCACCAGCGATTCGAGGGCCGCCGACACTCGCCTGGTGGTCTCCCAGTCATCGAACTCATCACTGCCCGTCACGATCCGCTCGACCGGCTCATCGATGATCAGGCGGTAGCGTTCCTTCTCGCTCCAGACCAGCGCGCCGGGCTGCAGGAGAGCACCGGTCCGTCGCGCCAGCACGGCCGGCCCGGTAGCAGTCCAGGTGGGGGTGCCGAAGAAATCGACGAATGTCCCTCGCACCCGCCTGGTGTCCTGGTCGATGAGCATGATCGCCACTTCTCCCCGGTTCAGAAGGTCCATCAGCTGTTCGAACGCTCCGCCGCGGCTGACCCACTCGGCGCCGTGACTCGACCGGACGGCCTTAAAGATCTCATCAAGTCTGTCATCATACGGCCTTCGACCAACGTAGTGTACCTTCACCCCCCTCACAGCCAGATACGCGGTGAGCAGTTCCCAGTTCCCCAGATGTGGTGTGAGCAGGATGATCCCGCGACCGGCCCCGAGGGCTGATTCGAGACGGTTAAGTGTCTCGTCGTCGAGTGTCACGAGCGACCTGAGGGTGTCATCACTGAGGGTGGGTACCCGGCTCAGGTCGACCAGATTCGCGACCAGGTTGCGGTAAGCGGCATGCACCAGGGCTTCCCGCTCCCGGGGGGAAAGGGTGGTTCCGTAGGCGACCGAGGTGTTCTCGAGGGCACGTCTCCGACCCCGGGCATCGACCCGCCACGCGAGGGTTCCCAGGACCCGGCATTTCATCAATGCCAGACGGCGGGGAAGAACTCGAAGCGCGAAGTAGAGAAAATGGATGCCGCCGGCGGCGATGGTTCGACGCGCTCTTCTCCTGCTGATCTTCATATTCCGCCGGACGGGCCGGGGAACCCGTCTAGACGACCCTTGCCCGGAGGAGGTCGTGGAGGTGAACGATACCGACCGGGATCTGGTCGGCGTCTGTTATCACCAGTTGGGTGATCTGGTGATCCTCCATCAGCCCTACCCCGCTGGCCGCCAGCGCGTCGGGCGCGATGTTCTTTGGAGCTTTGGTCATGAGGTCAGCGGCGATTACCGCGCCGAGATCGAATCCCTTCTCGAGCGATCGCCGGAGGTCACCGTCGGTGATGATACCCTTGAGGCGACCCTTTTCATCCACCACACAGGTCACCCCGAGACGCTTGCTGGTCATCTCCAGGAGCACCTGGTCGGAGCTGGCGTTGAGAGCCACAACCGGCAGTTCATCACCGGTATGCATCAGGTCGGCGATGGTCAGGAGCGAGCGACCGATTGCCCCCCTGGGATGGAGCTGGCGATAGTCACTCGGGCCGAATCCCCTCAGGGAGAGGAGGGCCACCGCGAGCGCGTCACCGAGGGCGAGGGTTGCCGTGGTACTGGTGGTCGGGACGAGGTCCATGTTGCAGGCTTCCTCGGTCTCGCCGATATCCAGGACGTGGGTGGCCTGGTTGCCGAGGAAGGAATCGCGATCGGACGTCATGGCCACGATCGGGACCTTCATCGAGATCAGGATCGGGAGGAGAGCCTCCAGTTCCTCGGTATTGCCGCTCTTCGAGATGGCAATGATCACGTCGGAACGGTGAACCATGCCGATATCACCATGCAGCCCTTCCACCGGGTGGAGGAAGGCGGCGGGGGTGCCTGTGCTCGTCAGGGTGGCGGCTATCTTCCGGCCGATGATGCCCGATTTACCCACCCCGGTGATGATGATCCGGCCGGTACAGTCATACAGCAGTCTTACCACCCGGGCGAATCCGGCGTCGATCTTCTCCGCGAGACCGGCAACCCCGCGGGCTTCCAACTCGACGACCTTGCGACCCCATTCCTCTATCTCGCGATCGCTGACTTCCCGGGGACCGGTTTCCGGATCCCCTTCGGTCGGTGTTCTGTCGGTCATGGAGTGTCAACACCTCCCTTGGCGGTGATGATCATCTCGAGGAACTCGCGTACCGCGCCGTATCCGCCCCTCGCGTCGGTAACGACGTCGGCAATCTCCTTCACCTCGGGACGGGCGTTGGCCACCGCGCAGGATACCCCGACCTGCTCCATCACCTTGATGTCGTTCAGGTCATCTCCCACGTAAGCCATTGCCGAGGTTTCGATCCCGCTCTTCTCCACCAGATCGGCGAAAGCCTCCTGCTTGATCTTCTGGCCGAGATAGAGCCGTTCGATCCTCAAGTCCCGGGCGCGATGCTCGACTGCCCTGATGCTCCGGCCGGTGATGATCGCATACGTAAGTCCGGCCCGGTACCCCCTGAACATACCATAGCCATCCTGCACGTCGAAACGGAGCGCTTCCCGTCCCTCGGAATCAACGATGGCCGTTCCATCAGTGAGGACACCGTCCACGTCGAAGATGACCATCTCTATGGCGACAAGGCGGTCGTGGATATCCTTCACGCTACAGCTCCTCTCCGGGAGTAGGTAGTGCCCGGGCCTCGTTTCCGGTCTCGGTCCGGCGGGCCGCGTCAATCGCGAGCAGCTGCTTCAGGACCGCCTCCATCTGTGCCGGCGTAACCTGCGAATCGGCGTCACAGAGGGCCGCGGGGGGATCGGGGTGAACCTCGCAGAAGATACCGGCCACACCGGCCGCGACGGCAGCCCGGGCCAGCAGCGCGGCGTACTTCCTTTCTCCTCCCGAGCGGTCGCCTGCCGCCGCCGGGAGCTGAGTGGAATGGGCCATGTCGAATATGACCGGAGTACCCAGTCGCGACATCTCGGCCAGTCCCCGCATATCCACAACCAGGTTGTTGTAACCGAAAGAAGTCCCCCGTTCAGTGACCATGACATCGGGGTTGCCCTCATCGGTGATCTTCTTCACCAGGGCATGCATCGCCGAGGGCGCCACGAACTGGCCCTTCTTGATATTGACCGGCTTCCCGGCCCTTGCGACCTCTATCGCGAGCGGGGTCTGGCGGCAGAGGAACGCCGGTATCTGGATCAGGTCCACGACGTCTGCCACCGCCGCAACATCACCGGTCTCGTGGACATCGGTGGTGACCGGGACACCGAATTCCCGCTTCACCTTTGACAGGACCTCGAGCCCCTCCTGCACTCCCGGTCCCGCGTACGACGCGCCGCTGGAACGGTTTGCCTTCTGGTAGGAGCACTTGAAGATGAAGGGAACCGACAGCGACTCCGTCATCTCACGGAGAGTTTCACAGGTCCGCAGGACCATCTCTTCCGATTCCACCACATCGGGACCGGCGATCAGAAGCAGGGCCGAGGCGCCTCCGACGTCGAATCCTCCCGCATTCACTGGGGACACGGTCTATCAGCCTTCCTGCCGCTT
>JALGWK010000014.1 GCA_025774205.1 bacterium | reverse complement strand
GACCAACGCCATCGATTGCGTGGTCTTCCACGAGGGACGGACCTCACCCGAACTCAGCAACGTCCGTTACGGTCTTGAGGTGAAGCTCCGACGGGCGACCGGCCTGCCGACGATTGTCTTCGAGGCTGACGCCCACGACCTCAGACTTTTCTCCATCAGGAACCTTCAGCAGCAGGTCCTCGACTTCATCGAGCAGCAGGATGGGGCCCTCTCCGACCAGGTCGTGCCTCAGGAGGTCACGTGATACCGATGAACAGGAACCGTCATGTCTGAATCGAACAGAGTAGTCGCGGCGGCCGACGTCGGTACCGAGTGCGTCAAGGCCGTGGTCATGGAAGAAGGAGTCGGCATCCGGGGGCGGGCGATCGTTCCGACCAGCGGATACTTCCAACACCGGATCGAAGAGGCCCTGGATCAGGCCCTCGATGAGGCGGGGATCACGAGGGACGATCTCACTGCCCTGACTGCAACCGGATTCGCGGCCGAATGTGTCCCGGACGCCGTCTCGATCGCAGGTGAAACCGCCTGCCACGCCGCCGGCGCATGGCATCATCTGCAGCAGGCGATGTCGATAATCGATATCGGCGGCAGTGATCCAAAGGTCGTACGAATCGACGATGACGGAAGAATCCTCGATACAAAGCTGGTGCGCCGGTGCGCCATCGGTATCGGAACGTTCCTGATGTTTACGGCCCGGCACCTTGACGTCCATCCCACCAAACTCCAGGAACTGGCAGCGGAAGCAGACAACCCCGCACCGATCGGTAGCTACTGTTCCGTCTTCTCCGAGGTGGAGATCCTCGAACAACTGAGGGATGGCGCCAGACGCGAGGACATCGCTTTCGGCACCATGCGATCGGTCGCTGAACGGATCTACGAGATCGGGGGCTTGCGGGAACCGGTCGTGGTCACCGGCGGAGTGGCCGAGTACTTTCCCGGCGTACTCAAATCCATCTCCGATCTCACCGGTTTCGCTGTCGAAGCAGTCCCCGAACCGATCATGACCGGCGCTCTCGGGGCCGCGCTGAAGATACTCTGAACGGATCGGATGAGAGCAATCATCGAGCACTGGAGCGGACGATGAAGCGAAGGGTCCTTGAGAGCACAGCCAGTCTGAAAGAAACAATGGTTGGCTACTACCTCGAGCTGGGGCAGGCCGCCGCCACGAAATCGGCTCCGGTTGCCTGGTGCACCAGCACCGGACCGGTTGAGATCCTGCGGGCGCTCGGCTACCGGGTTCATTTCCCGGAGAACCACAGTTCGATGATGGGAGCGGCCAGGACTGCCAACGACTACATGACCAAGGCGCATGCCCGCGGCTACTCCCAGGATATCTGCTCCTACCTCACCGCCGACATCGGCGCCTGGCTCGCCGGCGAGACCCCCTTCTCGGCCTTCGGTATCGACGAGGTTCCGAAGCCGGATGTGCTCGTCTTCAACACCAACCAGTGCCGGGACGTCCGCGACTGGTATGAGTTCTATGGCCGCACCTGGGATGTGCCGGTGATCGGGGTTGAATCTCTCCACATGATCGAGACCGTGACCGACGTCCAGGTCGACGCCATCGCGAGCCAGATGGAGGATCTGGTTCCAACCCTGGAAGAGATCGCGGGCACGAAGCTGACCGACGACCGGTTCGGAGAAATCCTCGACCTCTCGAAGGAATGCGTCGATCTCTGGAAGGCGTGCATGGCGATGGCGGCCAGCAGACCCGCTCCCCTCACCTTCTTCGACGGCACCATCCACATGGGTCCAGTCGTGACGATGCGGGGGATGCCGGCTGCCAATGAGTATTACCGCCTTTTTCTGGCCGAACTGCAGCAGCGGGTCGATGACGGAGTGGCCGCCGTCGAGGGTGAACGGTTCCGGCTCTACTGGGATGGCATGCCGGTCTGGGGCAAGCTCCGGGAACTCTCGGAACTCTTTGCCGAACTGGCGACCACCGTGGTGGCCTCGACCTACTGCAACAGCTGGATCTTCGACGCCCTTGACCGGGCCGATCCCTTCCGCTCCATGGCGAGGGCCTCGCTGGAACTGTTCATCGTCCGATCCGATACCCCGAAGGAAAGCTATGTCGAACAGATGGTGCGGGAGTTCTCGGTCGATGGCATCGTGTTCCATGACAGCCGTACCTGTCCGAACAACTCGAACTGCCGGTACGGCATGCCGGAACGGTTGCGGGATCAGCTCGACATCCCGGTGATCACGATCGAGGGGGACCAGATAGATCTCCGCTGTTACTCCTCGGAACAGACCCGGACCAGCCTCGAGGGCTTCATCGAACAGCTGGAGGAACGTGGCCGAACAGCGGAAAGTGCCGGCGGCTGATGGACCGGATCTTCGCCGGCATCGACAGCGGCACCTGGACCACCAAGGCGGTGGTGATCGACGATGAGGCCAACCTGCTGGGCAGCCTCGTCGAGCGTACCGCCGCCGACCTGGCCGGCGCCGCCACCCGGGCCTTCGAGGGAGCGCTTCAGGCGGCGGGGATCGAACGGGAGGCGTGCGGCGCGGTCTGGGCCACCGGATTCGGGCGCGCCAATATCCCCTTCGCCGACGGCACCCGGACCGAACTCGACTGTCACGCCCGTGGTGTTCACCATCACGTGAAGGGCGCCGTTACAATCGTCGACATCGGCGGTCAGGACGCCAAGGTCATCCGGCTCGACGACCGGGGGCGTCGCCTCTCACACAAGATGAACCGGAAGTGCGCCGCCGGTACGGGCAGTTTCCTCGAGGAGATGGCGCTCCGCCTCGGCGTCCCTATCGAGGGATTCCACGATCTGGCGGCGGGATTCACCGAGGAGCTTGAGCTGGGCAGCTTCTGCACCGTCTTCACCGGGACCGAGGTGCTGACCAGCATCCGGCAGGGGAAGAACCCGGCCGACCTGGCCCGCGCGTCCTACCGGTCGATCGTCAGGCGGGTGCTGGAGATGGATGTCTTCGAGGGTGCGGTCGTGGCGACCGGCGGTGTCGTCGCTCACCACCCGGTGGTCGTGGAGATGATGGAAGAGGCATTCGGCGGCACGGTCGTCGTGCCCCCCCACCCCCAGGAGGTGGGAGCTTTCGGGGCGGCGCTGGCCTGCCTGCATGAGATCGGGAGTGTTCGAAAGGGAGACGCGCCATGACGATCAGAGGCTGGATGATGACCGCACCGGGCGAGCCGTTCGAGGAGGGTGAGGTACCCTTCGAATCTCTCGCCCCCGGAGAAGCCCTCGTCGAAACAGCCGGATGCGGGGTTTGCCACACCGACATCTCCTTTCTCCACTTCGGAGTCAAAACCCGGGCCGAACTTCCCCTGGTGCTCGGCCACGAGATCAGCGGCACGGTCGTGGAGGTGGGTGACGGTGTCGATACGGCTCTCGTCGGCACTCCTGTCCTCGTCCCGGCGGTCCTGCCCTGCGGGGAATGCGACCTCTGCACCTCAGGCAACCTTCGTATCTGCCGTGCCCAGATCATGCCGGGCAACGACCGCCACGGCGGTTTCGCGTCCCACGCCGTGGTGCCCGCCCGCTACCTCTGCCCCGTCAGTGAGGCGGTACTGGCCGAACACGAACTGTGGGAACTCGCTGTCGTCGCGGACGCCATCAGCACTCCCTTCCAGTCGGTGCTCCTCTCAGGACTGATCGAGGGAGAACTCGCCATCATCGTCGGGACCGGCGGGATCGGCATCCACTGCGTCCAGATCGCTGCCGCGGTCGGCGCAAAGGTGCTCGCCCTCGACATCGATGACGGGAAACTTGAAACCGCCTCGCAGCACGGCGCGGACGCGGTCATCAACGTCACCGACCTGGAGACGAAAGAGATCAAGGGCGCCATAAAGGACGCTGCCGCCGCTATCGGCGCTCCCCGCACCCTCTGGAAGATCTTCGAAACTTCGGGCACGAAGCCCGGGCAGGAACTTGCTTATACCCTCCTCGGCTTCGGCGCCCATCTGGCCGTGGTCGGGTTCACGATGGAGAAGCTGGAGGTACGGCTGAGCAACCTGATGGCGTTCGACGCGACCGTGCAGGGCAACTGGGGCAGCGACCCCACCCTCTACCCGGAGGTCCTCGACTGGATCGCCTCCGGCAGGATCGCGGTGAAGCCGTTCATCGAGCAGCATCCCCTGGCGGAGATCAATGACGTCTTCGACATGGCCCATGCGGGTAAGCTGGCGAAACGGGCGATACTGATCCCCTGACGTCCAGATCGGCACTGCTCCCGGCCCCTGAAAAAACAATGCCCGCCCGGGGGTACCAACCCGGGCGGGCATTGCTCTCACGTCGCTCTGATCAGGCCGTCACTACCAACCCATTACAACCCATTACCGATCACGGAATGATTGTCGGGTGGACAATGCTGAACCGGTACTCCTCGCTGCGGAAGGGAGCGATTTGGATCGGCTCCTGATGTTCCACCATCAGCTGGGTGTCGGGCGTCCATGTGAGGAGTACGATTCCCAGTACTTCGTGGGGGGCAGCGCCACCCGAGTCAGCGACCAGCATATCGAACCAGATCCGGTCGTTGCTCGACAGGGGCCAGATGGTGCTGATGGAAGCGGTCTGACGATACGTGGTCGCGGTATCCCCCTGATGCAGCGGTCCGGTCATGGGACTGCCCACGAATTCGTAGCCCAGGGCATCGAGGGCGTCCACGAAGGCCGTATTGTCCCGGAGGTGGTCAAAGGTGCCGACGGAACCGTCCGAGATGTTATAGCTGGTCATATCACCCGGCACGAAAACCTCTGTCAGGTCGGGACTGAAGGTGGCGTAGGTCGGCAATTCGGTGGTTGTGATCGGGAGCTGTTCAACGCCGGTCCCGTCAGGGTGGGCCCGCCAGAGCTCGGCATCAGCCCCGGTCGTCCCCGTGACGCGGCTGTACAGAACCCACTGTCCGTCGTTCGACCAGGTCGGGGTCCAGTATGAGACCGAGGAGGACGCGTCGGTGGTCAGCATGAAGGGGGTTCCGTCAGCATCTTCCTGGATGACTATGTTGAAACCGTTTTCGAAGGAGCCGGCCATATAGGCGAATCGCATGTTGTTGCTCGTCGTGTCCGCCGACGCCGCGTAATGGTCCCCGGCTGGTCCGTTGACCGAGTCGGTGTTGCGCAGGACGCCGTCGAAGATCTTCAATTGGCCCATCCCGTAGATGACCCCGTATTGGGACCTGTACCCGATACCGACCGTGGGAGCAGGCCAGTCGCGATCTCCTCGCCGGTAACAGTAACGGTTTGTAGCCGTCGAAGGTGAGTAGATGACGTAGAGACCCAGATCGTGCTCATCATCTGCCTCGAGATGAGCAGCGAACAGTATCCTGTTTGGGACCATTCTTGTCGGCCTGAACCAGACGCTCCCCACCACTCCCTCAGTCTCGCAACCGCTGGCGACAACAACAAACGCGAGCGACAGCAAGATCAGTTTCTTCATGGACGACTTCATCAATTCAACCTCCTCGACGGACGGTGGTTCAGATCCGGGTTGCGCAACGAGTGTATCAGGGCCGTCGCGATCGTGGTAGACCTTCCAGCCCTGCCGGCGATTTCTTCAACCAGCTCTCTCATCGGCGAACCGCTCCCGCAGCACCCGGTGGAGGATCTTCCCGCTGCCAGTCCGGGGCATCTCCTCCATCGTTATGAAACGCACGCTTTTCGGTTTTCTGAATGAGGCGACCCGACCGGCACAGTGATCGATGATCTCCTCTTCCGTGACGCTCTCACCTTTCTTCAATACAACTATCGCCGTCACGGCTTCACCCCACTTTGCGTGTGGTAGACCGATTACCGCGCTCTCGAAAACCGCCGGGTGAGTGGAGAGAGCCTCCTCCACCTCTGAGGGATAGACATGTTCGCCGCCGGTGATGATCAGGTTGTCCTTCCGATCGACGATATGGTAATACCCCGCATCATCCCGACGCGCCATGTCGCCGGCCGAGAAGTACTCACCCCGGAAAGACCCGGCAGTCTTCTCCGGCAGGCCGTGATAGTCGGTGAACATCATCGGACCGCGGGAGTAGATCTCGCCGACCTCGCCAACCTGCACCTCTCGCCCATTCTCGTCGAGCAGCCTGATGGTATCGGTGCCGGCCGACTCCTTGCCGATCGAACCGAGGTGGCTCATCTGGTCCCACGGCATGAGGGTCGTCACGATCCCCGCTTCGGTTGAGCCATACGCTTCGTAGAGGTCCACTCCCGGGAAGAATTCCATGATGGTCTGCTTGCATTCGGCGAAGACCGGGGCCGAGGAGCAGAGCAATTTCCTGATCGAGGAGACATCGAAGTTCGAAGCCTCGTCACGGGGGGCGCCAAGGATGATGTTGTAGTGGGTGGGGATGAGCGAGATAAAGGTGATCTGCTCCCGTTCGATCACTCCGAGGACCTCGAGCGGGTCGAATGACCGGGCGGGATGGATGACGACTCCGCCGCCGATGTAACTGATGGTGAAGGTGAAGAAGGTGGAGTTCACGTGACAGAGGGGCATCACATTGAGGCAGATGTCCCGTGAGGTGAAGCCGAAGTCGGCGGCGTTGATCAGGTAGAAGGCCACGTACGATTCATGGGATCGGACGATCCCCTTCGGACGGCCCGTGGTCCCCGAGGTGTAAGGCTGGATCCAGGGATCGGAGGGGAGGACGATCCGGTCGGGCTCTTCATCGGGATAATTCGCCAGAAGGCGATCGTACCCGATCCACCCCTCACTCTCCTTCCCCACGACCAGGTAGTGTTCGATGCCGGGCAGATCGCTCTCCATCCCGTCGAACATCGGCACCCATTCATCGTGGGCAACCAGCGCGCAGGCTCCGCAGTCATCGATGATGTACCGGATCGTAGCTGGATCGAGGCGGAAATTGATCGGCGCCACCACGACTCCGGTCCTGGCGGCCGCGAAATAGATCTCACAGATTTCGACCGAGTTCTCGAGGAAGACCGCGATCCGGTCACCCTTCTCGAGCCCCAGGTCGATGAATCCCTGGGCCAGCCGGTTGACCCGGCTGTCGATCTCCTGGAAGGTGAAACTCCTCCCGGCGTCCTTCAGGCACATCTTGCCCCGGAACTTGCCGGCGTTCACCCGCAGTATCTCACCCATGTTCAGCCAGTTCGCCACGCTGTCCTCCTCTCACGGGCAACCGTAGCATACCATGGACCATCTATCAAAAGGTGAGGACCGCGAGTCATCGGGATCCCTATATCCTCACCTTCTCAGAAGCTCAGCTTCAGCTTCACAAACGCCATGTCGTTGGCATCGAAACGCCCGAAGATTCCCGAGTCGGGCCCGGTGAAGAGATTCATCCCGACCTGGAGTTCGTACCCGTCGGCCAGGTCCCAGAGAAGGCGGGACCGGATGAGGGCATCCTTATCGTCCACACCGTAGTAGGTGAACAGCTCGAGTGTGAGCGTGTCGCGTCGGAAGGAGTCCCTCAGGAGCAGGGTGGCCGTCCTGATACGCTCGCGCCGGAGGGCTTCCGGGCGGTGGTCCAGCATCACTTCCTGGATGAACTGTCCGCTCACGTCCACGCCAAGCACGTTGTAGTCCGCTCCCACCATGTAGTGGAGGAGATCGCTCTCCATGGTGCCGTCGGGGAAGGAGGGACCCGCGGCCTGGAAGCGCCGACCGTCCTGGTAGGCCACCTCACCGCGGAGGATCACCCCCCCGACCGGCCACGCGGCGCTCCCCCCTCCCAGCACCAACCGGTGATGCTCAAGATAGGCCACCCCCCCGCTCCCGGGTGTTCCGTCGGCGGGAATGATGTGGTAGACCGGGTTGGGATCCAGGTACCAGGCCCCCACCACCTCCAGGTCCACCCCGCTCCCCAGCAGTGACCAGCGACCGAAGAGCTGGCTGTTCTCCAGCCGCGCCTCGACCTCACCCCGATCCGGATCCAGGGTCACCCCTTCCTGGAACGAAGGTACCGGCATCGCCCACAGACTCTCCTGCCCTGGGAAGCGGTTCGATTCGAAGAGTGGGAGCCACACCGCCTGGAAGGTGGATCCTCCCCGGTAATAGTTCAGACTGGCGCCGGTCACGCCAACACGGATCTCCTGGAAATCGGGGAGCAGGAACTCCCGGAAGTCCTTCGGGGAGACCACGTCGGTGATGAATACCCCGTCCGATTTGCCCCAGACGATCTGCTGTTTGCCAAGGCGCAGGTCGAAGTGGTCGGTATAGATGTCCAGATAGGCCTGCCGCAGGAGAAGCTCCGGCTCGACATCCCGGGAGGGGTAGTGATAGAGCACCGGGTTGACGTACAGGGCGCCGGAGCGGGTCCTGCGCTCCAACCTGAGGTCGAAGGTGTTCTGGATGACGGCGTAATCACCCGCGTTCCCCCCCGAGGTCAGAACCCCGCCGTAGGTCCTCAGATATCCGGAAAGGTCCACACCCTGCGTCTGGGCCGACGCGCCGGCCGGCAGGGCCGTCAGCAGGAACAGGACCGACAGGAGGGCCCACGACAACCGCCCGCCGCGATCGGCTGCGTCACGTATGCGCAACATCAGTATCCCCTCCGCATGCTGCGTTCGGTGAACAGTTCTCCGTCCAGACCGACGTCGATGGACACGTCCGCGAGACTCATTATGGTGCGGTGATCGTTCTGGACGTTATGCATCACACTCTCCATCACAGTCCAGTAGCCCTGGATCTCTTCGATCTTTTCCACGGTGAGGGTCTTCAGAAGATCACCTTCCGGATCGTAGAACTCCTTCTTCGTCCCCAGCCATGACCCGTCCTGACGCACCCACACCACGGTGCGACTGTACATGGAGTCGGCTTCCTTCGGCCGGCTCTCTATCACCCAGTGCGGGATGCCGTCCAGGGACTCATCCCTGAGGATCGTGTGGGTATCCTTATCCGGCCACCGGTCGCCGAGGTCGTCGTAGGTGAAGTCCGAACCCATGAAGTAGTCCCCCTTCGACTCCGAGGAGATCCGCTTGATCTTCCTCAGGGCCGGCAGGTAGATCCACTGGTCGTCCTCCCGCCCCTCCTCGTCGTAGCTCCAGATCATGAACGAGGTATCCTTCACATCCGCCGGGGCGGTGAAGAACATCAGCTTCTTCTCCACTGCGCCCAGGTCGATACTGAACTGCCTGATGGACCGGACCCGTTCGTCCCCGAACCGGTTGCGCAGGACCATGGTCAGCGTCGAAGTCCTGTCTGCGCCCTCGGGGCGTTCGTAGACTTTCCACATGATCTCCCCGGCGCTCAGTTCCTGTGCATCCACCGACCATGTCGGTACGGCAACGGCCAGCAGTAGCAGGGCCAGCAGCCCTGCCTCGATGGTCTTGAGGTTATTCATCGTACATCTCCTTCTACTGAGGATGTTGTGCGAGTCAGAAAACGCAGTCGCTTCAGGGCCAGCATGGCCAGTACGAGCGTGAGCGTGGCCGCGAATGCATCGAACATGTTCAGCGCCACCAGGGCGCCGAGTTCACGGTTGGGGGGGAAGACCGAGAAGAGCAGTACGGCGAAGCCGGCGATCACCGTGATCGCATTGAAAGCGATGGCTCTCCCGCTGTGGGTCATGGTCTCCCGGGCCGCGCGCTGAAGATCACCGTGGACCCGCATCCTGCGGCGAAAGCGGTCCATGAAGTGGATGGCGTAGTCGATACCGATACCCACGGCGATACTGGCCAGCATGGCGGTCGTGGAGTTGAGTGGTATGCCCAGGTACCCCATGACTCCGAAACTGATGAAGATGGTCAGGACGACGGGAAGCGAGCCGATCACCCCGGCAAGGAGGCTGCGGAACATCAGCGCCAGCATCAGCACAATGATCACGATGGAGAGGACCAGGCTGCCTATCTGCCCCTCCAGGATCAGGTCACTGAAGATGAAGCTCTTGTAGGCCGATCCGGCGTAGTGGATCTCCAGTCCCGGGAAACGGTCGCGGTGTTCCTCCACCACTGACATCGCCGCTTCGATGACGCGGGTGTTGTCCCCCTTGAGCTGCACCCGGAGATTCGCCCGCCGGTACCCGTAGTCCACCACCCGGTCCAGTTCCTCCGGGTCCCCCGACATGCTGTAAAGAAGCAGGTACTGTGCGATCAGCTCGCGGGAGTCGGGGATGACGTTGTAGGAGAGCCGGTCCTCGTTCATCACCATGTGCATGCGGCTCAGATAGTCAGCCAGGGAGAAGGTGTCCCCGACCACCTCACGGTCCTCCAGATCCTCCTGCAGGTCCTGGATGCGCTCCCAGACCAGGGGGTCCTTGAAGACCTCATCCTCGCCTTCGAAGATGACGTTGAGGGTCGAGGTGCCACCGAACTGTCCGTTGATGAAGGCGTCGGCCTCCACTATCGGACTCTCCTGCCCGAACTTGGCGAGGAAACTGGAGTCCACCCATATCCGCCGGGCACCCAGTACGGAGATCAGTCCGACCGCGAGCCAGAAAAGGGCGACGGCTCCCCGGTGTCGAAGCACCCGGTCCGCGGTCCGGCGGGCGATACCACCCTCCCGGGCCGAACCGTCCACATCACCTCGCGGAGACCCGTCTTTCTCCGGCATTTCCGCTCTCTTCCGTCGGGGCAGTCCCACGAGGTGGAGCGAGGCAGGCAGGAAGAGGAGCGAAAGCACCATTGCCGCCAGCACGCCGAAGGCGGTGAACAGGCCGAAGTACTTCACCGGATAGACCTGTGACGTGATCAGAGCAAGGAAGCCCACGGCGGTCGTGGCTGCAGTCATGATCACGGGTGTCTTCATCTGACCGGTCATGTCCCGGATCGCTTCGATCGGTCCGATATCCGGGTGCTCCCTGAGATGGAGATCGAGATGACTGAGCATGTGGATACCGTCGGCCACACCGATGGCGATGAGCATTACCGGGATCATCGTGCTCACCGAATACATCGGGACGCGGAGGGCCGCCATCAGACCAAAGGTCCAGATCGTACTCAGGAGCACCACGAGCAGGATGATGACCGTCGAGCGCAGACTGCGGAGCGAGAGCAGGAGGACCAGGGCGATGACCGCCACCACGATGGGAACCATCCGCTTCATATCCTCGGGGGCGAGCAGGGCAAGCGTACCCTCCACCACCGGCTGCCCGGCGATGTGGATCTCCTCGGGCCCCTCGAACTCAAGCTGCAGGGCCAGAAGCCGGTCGTAGAGGTCCTGGCTGAAGTCCTCGCTGTCCATCTCAGCCATGATCAGGGCGGTGGTCCCATCCTTCGAGACGAGCCGGCCGTTGACCATCTCGTTCCCATCCACCTCCCGACGGAGCGCTCCCATCTCCGCGGGCGTCCCGGGCACCTTCCGGAAGAAGGGGCGGACGTCCAGGCCGTACTCGCTCCCCACGATGTTGTCCGCGGTGGCCAGGCTCTTCACATCGTCAGGTCGGATCTCCGGCAACTCCTGCAGTCGACGGGTCAGGTCGACCAGTTTTTGCATCGTTTCCGGGCGGTAGATCCCCTCGGGGTGGTGCAGGACCACCACCACCGCGTCCTGTATCCCGAACCATTCATCCGCCTGGTCGCTGTACACGAACGCTGGATGGTCGGCGGGCATGTAGGCGTCCAGATTCGTCTCGAGCCTCAGGTGCGAGCGGATCTGTACGGCCGCGAGCAGGGTGATGATCGCGACCAGCACCATCACCGCGGCCGAACGGATTCGCGGTGATGGGCAGGTGTGTTTCCATTTCATGTCGGGTACCTTCCCGTGTGTTAGTTAGTGCTTACCAACCATCCCGTGAAAAAAAGGGGCCTTCTCCCTGACCTGGTGCCATCCGAACAGCACTGACGCCCGTCACGGGACATCACCCTCCGTTTCCTCTGTATCCTTTTTCTCCCATGTCTCCTCCAACCTCCTCGTCTCCTCCAACCCCTTCCATACTCCCCTGCCCACTGCCTGTCTTCAGCCCTGCAGACGAATGCTGTCGGTGAAGATACGCCACAGGGCATCGGCCCTGTCGAGGAGGGGGAACCGCTCCGGGTTCAGCGACCAGAGCATCGCCGAACTCTGGACAGTGCCCAGGAAGGAGATACCGGCCACCTCGATGTCCACGTCCGGAGGGACCATGCCCATCTCCTGGGCCTCCCGCAGTTTTTCCTGGATGAGCTCGAGATAGCCGCGGATCACCCGCTCCACCTCTACCTTCAGTACCTCGTCCTTCAGGTGGATCTCCTCCAGCAGGATCATGCGGGGTAGAGCTCGTTGACGGACAATGTGCTCCAGCTGTGTCCGCATGATGCGCCGCAGTCCCTCAACCGGGTCGGGCGCCTCCCTGGCTGCTTCCCGGGCTGCCTGTACCATATCTGAACCGAACTTACGGATCATCGCCTCCATAATCTCCAGCTTGTTCCGGAAGTGCCGGTAGAGTGCCGCGTCGGAGGTTCCGATGCGTTGGGCGATGTTCATCATGGTCAGTCCGGATGAGCCTTCCTCCGAGACCAGGTCCAGGGCGGCCTGTACTATCTGTTCTCTGCGTCCCGCCATCGGGTGTCTCCGTGTTAGTGAGTCCTAACTAACTTACTCCTTTCCACCATTCTGTCAAGTCCGGAAACGGACGTACCCGCTGTTTCCGACTACTACCCCCACAATCCGGATGAGCCCACCTCGGGATTGTGCCACAGGTGCTCCAGGCTGGTCAGAGCCCCAGGGATTCACAGTATCGTGGTCAGAGACCGATCCGGGCATCGATCTCCTGGAAGGTGAAACTCCTCCCGGCGTCCTTCAGGCACATCTTGCCCCGGAACTTGCCGGCGTTCACCCGCAGTATCTCACCCATGTTCAGCCAGTTTGCCATCGTGATGATCTCCCCGGATCCTACCGACCCGTTTCCCGCCAGTTGATCGCCAGGTTGTGCTCCCCCCTGCTTGTGATATCCGGATGCAGATCGAGCGCCAGCATATGCGGGAGATTCCCTATCTCCAGTGTCGTCAGGTAGACCAGCCTGGTGGCCCGCTGCATTTTTTCGAAATCAACCCGATCGATGGTATCGGTCGGCTGATGGTAATCGGGCGTTGTGCCGCAGAAGTACCAGACACCGGGGATGCCGTACTGGATGAACGGATAATGATCACTGCGGAAGCTCATACCGGTAGTCGAGCCCGAACCCGACATGGCGCTCGTTCACCTGGTTGATGATCGCGTCGAACTCCGAACTCAGCTTGTTCGATCCGATCACGTAGAGGCTGTCGGGATCGTTCCTGCAGAGCATATCCATATTCAGTTCAGCAGTGATCCTGCTGACCTCCACCGGACATCTCTGGACGAAATACTGCGACCCGATCAGTCCCCTCTCTTCCCCGGTATGCCAGACCAGGATCGTGGACCGTTTTGGTCGTGTAATCATGAGAGCCTGGGCGATCTCGAGCATCGCGACCGTTCCCGAGCCATTGTCGTCGGCTCCGTTGAGGACCTGCCCGTTCCGGATTCCCAGGTGATCGTGATGGCTGCTGAGCACCACATATTCATCCTTCAGGTCGGGATGGCTCCCTTCAACCATGGCCACGACGTTGTACGATTCCTCCACCCGACTGCTGATCCCGACCGAGACCTCGACCGTCCGTCCGCCGATCGCACTCGTCGCCACCTGTTCCCCTTCCCCGACCTGCGTGAACATCCCGTCCAGTTCACTACCCGTTATCCCGAGAACGGCGGTGGCGGTCGCATGACGGAGTTCAGCCCGGGAGAAGCTGTAGGTACGTCGTGCATAGTAGGCGGAATTCAGTTCCTCGGTGGGATAGAGATACCTCGAGGAGGTGAACTGCTCTCCCTGTTCCTGATGCGACGCCTCCCGCTCTTCACTGATGACCGTGAGTACCGCGATTGCTCCGGCCCTCATGATCGAACCGCTCCGGTTCCGAATCGCCCGACGTCCCTCCGTCGTCGCCAGCGGGTGTCCCTCCGGTATGACCGGATCAAGGATCACCACGACCTTTCCCTCCAGATCGGCCGATCCGATGTCGTCCCACTCCAGGTCGGGCGCGCTCACTCCCAGTCCGGCGAAGAAGACCTCGCCTGTAATCTGTCCCGCTTCAGTGACCCGGCCCGGAATCCCGAAATCGGAGGCGAAGCGGAATTCCTGCTGCCGGGATCCCTCATGGACAATCAGCCTGGTGGCGGCCGGATCGGCTTCGGTCACATCGAGCGATATCGTCTGGTACCATGAACCGTCGGGCATGAGCGGCTGCAGTCCGTAACCCTCGACCATCGTCGCCAGATAGCGGGACGTGATCTTGAGTTCCGGCGAGGGGGTGTCCCTGCCGGCGAACTCATCCGCGGCGAGGAAGCTCAGGTGGAGTTTCAGTTCTTCCGTGGTGATCGACTCCACGGCGCTCCCGTTTCCCGTCAGATACCGGCTGCAACCGGCCAGGAGAACCAGCAGTGAGAGGATCGAAAGGGTATGGGAGTTTCGCATGATTCAAGACTCCGGAAAGAGATGAATGTCTGCTGTTCGATCAGAGACCTATCCGGGCATCAACCACTATTACCCGGTCTTCGAAGGCGAGGATCGGATTGAGATCGATCTCCTTGATGCAGGGCTGTTCGCTGACCAGTTGTGACAGACGCTGGATGATGTCGAGCAGTGCCTCCCGGTCCACACCATTGCGGCCGCGGACACCCTCGAGGACCGGCCGTGAGCGGAGTGAATCGATCATCCGCTCAGCTCCGGGAGGAGTTACCGGAGTCAGGGCAAAGGCAACGTCCTTCAGCACCTCGACATGGATTCCGCCCATCCCGAACATGATCAGGTGTCCCGGGCCCGCCTCTGCTTTCGCGCCTGCGATCAGTTCCATCCCTCCCGGCAGGTACGCCTGGACGAGGTAGTCCGGGATCACCGGCTCAAGGGCAGCCTCCATCCGTTCCACTGCAGCCCGGACGGCCTCGGCGTCCTTCAGATCCACCGCCACCCCGCCGGCGTCGCTCTTGTGGACGATATCGGGCGAGTCGGCCTTGACGACCACCGGGAAGCCGATCTCCTCGGCCGCTGCGACCGCCTCGGGAGCGCCGCAGACAGTCTTCCAGCTGGCCACCGGCAGACCGTAGGCTTCCAGTATCCCGTAGACCTGATCGGAGGAGAGCCAGGCCGAATCGCTCTCCCAGGCGTCATCGAGGATCTCACGGGCCCGATCGCTGTCCACATCTTCGAACGTTACCGGCTCCCCCGATTCCCGGGAGCGGAGCAGGTGGAGGCGGGTCATGGCCGCCAGCGACTTCGCCGCCATCTCCGGGAAGGAATAGGTGGGGATCCCCCCTTCCCGGAGGATCTTCACCGTTCCGGCCCACTCCTTCCGGTCGGTCATCAGGTTGCAGACGATCGGCTTCCGCCCCGCCCGATTGGCCTCCACGAGTTCCCGGGCGATGCTCTCCACATCGACGAAGAAGGGGGTGACGAAATTGATGTAGACGCTGTCGATATCCTCTTCGTCCATCAGCGCCTCCACCGCCGACCGGAAGTGCTCCGCTCCGGCCGTGGCCAGCACATCGATGGGATTGGCGATCGACGCCGCGGCATGAAGCTGTTCCCGGAGGACCAGCCTGGTGTTCTCGCTCAGGGGAGGGATGACGAGTCCGGCTTCCACCAGTTCATCGGTGGCTATGATGGCCGGCCCGCCGGTGTTGGTGATCAGTCCGACCCGGTTGCCGGTCGGTACCGGCTGGCTGGAAAAGGCCACGGCCGCCTGGCACATCTCCTCCACATCCCGGAAGGTGACCATCCCGGCTCTATCGAAGAGGAGTTCGGTGACGACTTCCTGCCGGGCCAGCCCGCCGGTGTGGGAGGAGACGGCCTGCGCCCCCTCCGGGGTGCGTCCCGCCTTCATACCCAGCACCGGCTTCCGGGCCGCTACCTCGACGGAGGCTTCCAGGAACGCCGTCGGATCAGAGAGACTCTCCACGTGAACCACGATCACCTTCGTCGCCTCGTCATCACCCCAGTAGCGGATCACCTCGGGGATGGAGATGTCGCTGGCATTCCCGTTGGAGGCGTACATCCTCACCCCGGCACCCAGTTCGACGAACCGCTGATTGATCATCTCGGCCACCCCGCCGCTCTGGGCCACGATCGAGATCGAGCCCTCGAGGGGACGGGTGAAGGTGAAGTTGCAGTAGGCCCGCACCCCGGGATCGGAGTTGATGATGCCCTGGCAGTTCGGCCCGAACACCCGGATGCCGTGTTCACGAGCGATCGCCAGCACCTGCCGTTCCAGCTCCTCACCCTCGCTGCCGACCTCCCTGAAACCGGCAGAGTTCACAATCACGACCTTCACACCCTTCCGGCCGCACTCCTCCATCGCCGCCGGAACGTACCCTGCCGGTATCACGACGTGGGCCAGTTCCACGTCCCCGGGGACATCGAGGATGGAGATATGAGGCCGCAGGCCGCGGACCTCTTCACCCTTCGGATTGATGGCATGAATGGGGCCGGTGTAGCCGAAGTCCTGGAGATTCCTGATGATCCGGTTGCCGATCGAGAGTTCCTTCGTCGAGGCACCGATCACCGCCACCGAGCGGGGGAAGAAGAGAGCGTCCAGATCATGTGACCGCTCCGTCATGCTGCCGGTCATCAGGTGTCCCCCTGCGAAGGTGCGCGGACTTCCGAACGGGATATCGAATGGACGGCGACGTCGGTTCCATCCGCGTCCGTGACCTTCATCGTGATCTCATCTACGCCGACCCGGACATCAGCCACCTGGTCCTGTCCGACGACCAGGACGGCGTACTCCCTGCCGTCACTGCCGGGAGGTGACCAGGAGTAGCGGTGGTTATGCCCCGCGAGCACGAGGTCGATGCCGGTGCGGTTGGCCAGTCCGGTCCACCGGTCATTGTCGCCGTCGACCCATCCCCACCGGGGGGCGTGCATCAGGATGATCCGGAAGGGCGCCTCACTGAACCGTTCATCAATCCTGGCATGCTCCTCGAACCAGGCGAATTCCTTCTCCCGGTAGGGTTCGGTCCGGTTCAGTCCGGCGTAGACGTTGGTGTCGTCATCCTTGTCCTCACCGGTATCGAGCACGAGGAAGTGGGCCGGCCCCGCGTCGAAGGCGTAATAGAATTCCCCCTCGGGAGCGGGAACGTAATCATGGAGATGCCGGGCGAACGATCCGCGCATCTCGTGGTTGCCCCTGACGAAGACGAGGGGGATTCCGTGTCCCAGCCGCTCGAGCACCGGATGGATCAGCTTCTCCAGGAGCTGTTCTTCGCTCTCCAGCGAACCGAACGCGTCCCCGCCATGGACGAAGAAGTCGAGACCGTTCCAGTCGACCGCGTCGAGGTTCGCTCCGATACGCGGCAGGTCCCCATGCTGGGTGTCGGCAAGGAAACTGAACGACACCTCGCTCTGCCCGGGATCGGGGACAGTGAACTGGTAGACCGGACTCTCGACGCTGAGCCCTTTCTCCGGCCAGTAGGCCTTCATCTTTACGACCATGGTCGAGACCACCCGGTACCAGCAGGTCTCTCCCGGGGTCAATCCCGTCAGCCGGACAGCATGGAGCGTCCCGATCGGCAGGAGCCCGTGCCGGTCGTTCTCGGCCACCCTTCCCAGGTCGGCGGAGGTACCGAATTCCACCTGTGAGTGGCATTCGGAATCGGTCACCCAGACGATGCTGACTCCGTCCGCGGTCGGAGCCACCAGCCAGGGGCCTTCCACGATGACCGGTGTGATCTCATGGACGACGTACGGCTCATCCTGGGCCTGGAGCTGACCCCCCATCAGGCTCAGCAGGGTGGCAGCCGTCACAACCATCAGCCGGTTATCGACTTTATTCCTCATCCGTACCTCCATACCTCTTCACCTCAATGACCGGTTTCGACCTCTCCGTGGCCCGCGTGTCTCCGATACTCTCTATCCCTGCTGAGCGTTCACATCATCTCAAAGGTCATGCTGACTCATTCCCTGTCACGGTCATCAGCTTCCCGCGACCCTCCCCGGAGCCGCCTGAGCAGGCCGGCCCATTTCCCCTTGAAATACCCCTCCCTGACGAAATAGAGCTCCTCGTCGGTTTTGATCCATGACTCGTCGGATTTGATCCATGAGATGTATCGCTTCTTTCCTCCGCGGCTGGCATCACTGGTCAGCCCGATCCTGAAATCACCCTCGGTGGTCTGGATGATGGCCACATCGACACGTTCGCTGTCGGGAGATTCATAGCGGGTTGCGGCGATGATCCGGTCCTTCCGGGGGGACTTCAGGTAGAGGTATTTTTCAGGTATGGAGGTCGGCAGGAGATCTTCCCTGAATCCCTCGCGCCGCCTCGCCGGTTCCGTCTTCTCGACGATACCCACGATGCAGGTATTCCCGAATCCGCTCATGTTGAACCAGAGCCCGAAATCTGGTTTCTCCTGATCTTCACTGAACATCCGTTTATACTGGCCGTGCCCTCGCAGCTGCCAGACCAGTTCCACGAGCTGCGCTCCACCCGAGGCCCCGAGCGGATGGGTCCGGGCGAGGAATCCGCCAGATCGGTTGACGCGGAGTCGTCTTCCTTCCCGGTTCAATTCCTTCAGAACGCAGGTGACCCCCTCTCCCCTCTCACACAGACCCAGGTCTTCACATGCGATCCAGGGTACCGGTTTGAAGGCGTCGTGCAGTTCACAGATGTCTATCTCGCAGGGATTCAGTCGAGCCTCGCTGAAGGCGCGCCGCCCGGCCAGTACCGTTGCCTCGAGGGAGACCAGGGTGTTCCGTTCCGTGAGCCTGATATTGTCGAAGGCGGAGGAGATGGCAGGCAGCCTGATATCGGTCGGTTCCGCGGTGAGAAATACCGCTCCGGCTCCGTTGTAGGAACCACTGCAATCAAGTTTTGTCAGGGGGGCCGCGATGATCCGGTTGACCGCGGGGTCATCATACTGCTCGCGGGTGATCGGCTCCCTGAAATAGGCGAATTCGTTGAGCGCCCCGTACCAGAGACTGCTGACGCTCATTTCATAGCAGGCGTCTTTGAATTCCTGTTCCGAGACCTTGAATACGTCCATGTATTCCAGTGATGCCAGGGCAGCTACCGAAGGCATCTCACCCAGTCCCCGTTCCCTCTCTTCAATGGCGATCACGGTTGAGATCTGGGAGGGTATATCCTCGTTCCTCAGTTTCCCCTTCATCTTCTCGCCGAAGCAGACCAGGACGTTCCGTTCGGGTGATACGAGCCGTGTCCCCAGTTCGATCGCCGCCGCCCCGGTCGCCGAACCGAGTTCCACGTGGTGGATCTCCGTATCCCGGGCAAGTTCCAGCTCGATCCCCACCAGTGAGTCGAGACCGGTCTGCCTGGCGAAACCTATCGGGTCCATACTTCCGATCACCACGCAGTCCGGCACGAGATCGGAGGTATATGGCGCGGAATCAGCCAGAGCCATCCGGCAGGCATGGGACAGAATGGCTCCGATCGGCCGTTCATCTTTACCGAACGTGGTCAGACCGACCACTACCCGATTCACCACAATTCCCCTCACGCCGCTACCTGATCGGCAACCTCCACCCGGGCGACGGGAACGACCGGGACACAGGAATCAGCCGGATCCCGGTAACCGGCTGGTAACACCTGCGACCTTTTCAGGCCTGAAGCTGATGTTCCGGATTCGGGTGCTCAGCGTATGGCAAGTACATCGTGTTCAACCAGCGTGTCTACGAGATCGAACAGTTCCCACATCGGCTTATGGATTATCTCGGCGATTTCCAGCAGAGAATGCTCACCATCTGACCAGGCCAGGAGATCCTTCATTACACTGACCCGGAAAGCGCTGTCTTTCGTGCTCAACGTGGGGTACAGCCCCCGTTTACCAAGCTGGGGTTCGCAGGGAGTCGTGACGGACGGATAGACATTGTGTTCCAGGCACTCAATGCACTTCCGGAGTACTTCGTAGCCGCCGAGAAGACCGGCTGGTGATATCAGGTCCAGATTATCCAGAGAGGTGTGATACTCCGGGTATTCGCAATACTTGCTTCGCATGACTGAGCACACCGGAAGATCGACACCGGGACTGCAATACTGCCGCTCGTCACTGCCCCTGTTCAGATAGGAGTAGGCCACGTAATCGGGATGCATATGCCCCAGGACATGCACTGCGATCCGGTCGGCAAGGGTATCGCCCCGTCGTGATGGGAGGAAGGAGTGCGCCCGATCGTCACCCACACAGGTAACATTGAATCCCGCCCTGACCCGTTCTTTCATCTCTTCAAGATTTCGGGAAAGGTAGGTGATCGACCCGATCGTTTCGGGTATGAAGACGATCCGGTAGGTGTATTCCCTCTCACTGAGCGTTCCCAGCCATTTTGACAGATATGTCTGAACAACCGGTCCGGATAATTCATTGTTCGCAAGCGACGGATGACAGATATAAGTAGAGAGAAGAATCTCCTCCACTCTCTTTCCCGGGATGATCAACTCTCCATAGGTCAGGTGGCCATCGAACAGCTCGCTTCTGATGATGACGTGATATTCCCCCTCCTGCAGCGACTCCCGCTGCCTGTGGCTCATGCAGAATCCCCATCGCTCCTGATAGTAGGAAGTGATGTAGGGTACTGCCTCAGGCATTTCAGGATCCGAATAGAGATGTTCCTGCAGATCGGAGAGATCCATGATCTCGTCGACTGCTGTCGAGTAGCCGACGACATGAAGATTGTTCTCCCTGAAATCGAGTACGGTCTCGCCATCGGGACCAATGATACGGGCTTCCTCGATACGCCACTCCTGCGGCACAATCCAGTCGAACACCTGAGTGCCGGAAGGCACCTCGATGATCTCCAGTGACGGCAGGTGTTCCTTGATCAGGGCCAGGGTTTCCCTGATTCCACTACCGGTAATGCTTCGCGGAATGGGCCAGAGCCGTTCGGCGAATTCATACATTTCCTGACCGGGAGACTTCATGACGTGTTCCCCTCGAAATCGGTGATCTGGAATCGTCTCCCGAGCTGATCAAGTTTCGGCTTCACCCATGCCTTCGATTCCTCGTCCAGAAGATAGAGTGGATCCACACGCAGCTTTTCGAGCCAGAAAGCGGCCAGGTCTCCGGCATTCATGTAGATGGCGTGGTCGATATTGTTCCTGGTAACGGTCCTGATGATTCCCTCATCGAGCAGATCACCCCTGATCCCGGGCCAGTCGTAATCCAGGGACATCAGGTGTGGACGAACATGGTAGATGTAGGTGATCTCCAGCCGGGTACCGTCCATATCAACCAGATACCCCCTGAAGGTCTTGTCGTAGCGATAGAGAGGACCGCCGGCAAGGTATTCAACATGATGTATCATCGTGGCTGCTGACAGTCCCGCGCCGTAAAACAGGACTCCCCCCTTTTCCTCGACCAGGGTCGAGAACGCGGTCTGGCGGCTGAATGCGACCAGTTCAGTACCCGGTTCCTCTTTCAGACGGATCGGCATCAGTGACGAAAAGGAAAATACGGGATCCGGACTTCTCTCTTTCGCCCAGCTGGTGCGCATGAATTCATCAAAGGGTCCCAATTCCGACCTGGAATTGGCAAGATCGAAGACACCGGTTCCGGGAAACTGGTAATTGAAGGCAGGGATCCAGATATTCGCCGGATCGGTCAGGCTCTGGACTGTCTCGAGATGTCCGTGCAGCAGCTGCTCCCGGTCGGCACTCTTCTCGACAAAGACATTTGCCCTGAAGAGATCGGAATGGATCAGGAGGGGCGCGTCTCCGTGAGGTGCAAGGCAGTCCTGGAGCTCTCTTGTCATCGTCGTCATCAGATGCCTCAGGCAGTGCTGCCGGCATCGATGGTCAGGGTGATGCCGGTAATCCTGGCGGCCTCCGGGCTGAGCAGATAGGCCACACCGCCCGCCACATCATCGGTGGTCACCAGGCAGCTCAACGGACTGCGCCTGATAATGGACTGCATGTTTTCCTGGTCGATATCACCAGTCATCTCTGTCTCCATGAACCCGGGAGCAATGGCGTTAACAGTGATCCCCTCACGCCCCATCTCCCGAGCCAGCGATCGGGTGAATCCGACCAGGGCAGCTTTGGAGGCGGCATATACCGAAAGTCCCTTGAATCCGGTGTTGGCGATAATCGATGAAATATTCACGATCCGCCCCTCACTCTGGAGAAGCATCGACCGCGAGGCGTACTTGGTGAGGATGATCGTAGACTTGATGTTCACGTCGAGGATCTGCGTGATCTCCGAATCGTGCATCGTTGCCAGGACGCCATCGATACCGAGCGCGGCGTTGTTGACCAGTCCATACAGCTCTCCATACGTCCGGGTGACATTCTGAACAAATTCGTGCAGGTCATCCGCGGCGAGGTCAAGGTTCATGAACTCAACTTCGCCATCGCCGGAAGCGAGTCGACTGACCTCATCGAGTGCCTGCGAAGGTTTTCTGCCGGTAGCAATTACGCGGTAGCCGCGGGCAGAAAGTTCCCTGGCAATGGCCAGTCCCAGGCCCCGGGTCCCTCCCGTCAGAAGCACGTTT
>JALGWK010000203.1 GCA_025774205.1 bacterium | reverse complement strand
GAGTGGTACGACCCGATCTCGATCGACTACCGGGGGTACGAGGTCGTGACGGCGCCGCCGCCGGCCAACTCCTTCCCGGCCCTGGTACGGCTGGGGATGATGAGCCGGTACGACAACCGGGCCTCGGGACACAACTCCACCGAGTACCTCCACCGTTTCGCCGAGGTCACCAAGCACGGCTTCTGGACCAGGCTCCGCTACGCCTCCGATCCATTGGTGGCCCCGGTCCCCCTCGACATGCTCCTCTCACAGGAGTACTGGCAGGAGCAGGTCGACCAGATCGATCCGGAGCGGGCCGCCCCCTTCGAGTATCCCGGGGCGATCCCGCCCGAGGGGATGAACACCACCCATTTCGTGGTGGCCGACGCAGAGGGGAACATCGTCTCCGCCACCCAGACCCTCGGCAACGCCTTCGGCAGCCGGATCATGGCCGAGGGGACCGGCATCTGGCTCAACAACTCGCTGGCCTACTGCACCTTTGAACCGAAGGGGAATCCGATGGATGCCTTCCCCGGGCGGCACAAACTGTCGGGCGACGTCCCCATCCTCATCATCAGGGAGGGCCGCCCGTGGGTGGCGCTCGGCACTCCCGGCGGGCACACCATCGGCCAGACCGTGCCGCAGATGGTCATGAACCTGATCGATTTCGATATGGATATCCTGGCCGCTGTCGCGGCGCCACGGATCAGCTTCGTGGAGCCCGACGTGATCGTGCTCGAGGACGGTATCGATGACACGGTCGTGAGGGCGCTCAGATCGTACGGTCACAACATCCGGACCGGCGGAGGGCTCGGACTGGCCCATGCCCTGACGATCGAGTACAACCGGCGGGGAGTGCCGGTACGGTTCTCGGGTGCCGCTGATCCACGCGGCCCCGGGCTGGCGAAAGGATACTGAGCGGTCATGAGGGTCATTATCGCGGGCAGCGGCGAGATCGCCTACCAGTTCGCCGGAGAGATGGTGGGGCGGCGTGACACGGTGGTCATCGCCGAGAACCCTGACGAGGTCGGCCGGTTCGACAAGCTCGATGTCCAGCTGATCGTCGGCTCACCCGCCGACAGCGAGGTCCTCCGCTCCCTCGACATATGCGACGATGACGACTTCATCGCCTGCAGTGAATCGGACGAGCGGAACATCATCGCCTGCCTCTCGGCCAAGCAGGTCTGCGGGGTTCAAACCATCTGCTTCATCACCAAGGAGGAGTATTATCGCTCCTTCTCGCCCCGGGCGGGCCGGGAGCCGACCTCTTTCATTGACCGGATCATCTGGCCCCAGAAGATGCTGGCCGAGGAGATCGCCCGTATCGTGCTGGTGCCCGAGGCGATCGACGTGGAGATCCTCGAGGGAGGCCGCATCTGGCTCCAGGAGTACCGGATCCAGCCCGGTTCACCTCTCCTCGGGAAACCGCTTCGTCAGCTCGATCTCCATCCGGGGCTCCTGGCTGTCGCTCAGGCCAGAGAGCAGGAATTCTCGGTGCCCCGGGGGGATACCCGTTTCGAGGCCGGTGACAAGGTCACCTTCATGGGCACCCCGCGTGGGCTTCGTTCCCTTGAGCGGCACTTTTTCCGGAGGTCTGTCACCGAGAAGGTCACCAATGTGGCCATCATCGGCGGCGGCAACGTGGGCGGGATCATCGCCCACATCCTGGAGGAAGAGGCCGAGAAGATCCGCGTCAAGATCATCGAAAAAGACCTGGCGCAGTGCGAAACGCTGGCGGCGAGCCTCAAGTCGGCCATGGTCCTGCACGGTGACGGCAGCGACCTGGAACTTCTCGATGTGGAACAGATCTTCCTCTCCGACGTGCTGGTGGCGGTCACCAGCCACGACGAGAAGGACCTGCTCTGTTCCCTGCTGGCGCTCGAGATGGAAATCCCCAAGGTGATCACGCGGGCGACCAACCCTGCCAACGTTCACCTCTTCGAGAGTCTCGGTATCTCGGTGGCTCTCAACCCGGCCCTGACGGCGATCAAGACCGTGGTCGCCTACCTGCAGGAGACGAGCGCCCGCCTCCTGGCAGTGACAGAACAGGGGAAGGGGAACGTGATCGAGATGACCGTTCCCGATGAATTCCCCGTCACCGGGATCATGGAAATGGCTCACATCAACGACGTGATCATCGCGGCGATCGTGAGGCGCAGGAGGACCATCGTCCCGCGCGGACGGGACTCGATCAAGCCGGGGGACCGTCTCCTCATTTTCGCCACCCAGGAAGCCACCGAATCGGTGGAGCAGTACTTCGCCTGATGCGGCTGACCCTCGTCGCCCATACAGTCGGGCTCATCCTTCGCTTCTTCGCTATCGTCATGGCGCTGCCGCTGGTGGTCGAGCTGATCTACGGGCAGTGGCGCTCGGCGATCGGTTTCCTCATCGCCGGGGCGAGCGCCGCCCTGGTCGGACATCTGCTCTTCAGGCTCCACAAGAAGGGGGAGGAACTGATCCGGGTCGAGGGGCTGGCGGTCGTGGCCCTGGTCTGGCTGGTGGTCGCCTTCTTCGGCGCCATTCCCTACCTGTGGGACGGCCTCGGCGTCATGGACAGTCTCTTCGAGTCGATGAGCGGCTTCACGACCACCGGCGCGACCATCTTTACCGACTTCTCCCTCTACTCCAGGGGCCTCTTCTTCTGGCGGGGACTCACCCAGTGGCTGGGCGGCATGGGGGTGCTGGCGCTCTTCCTCGCCATCCTGCCGGCCCTTTCGGTCGCCGGACGGCAGCTCTTCTTCGCCGAGGCGCCCGGCCCGCAGGAGGAACGGCTCACTCCCCGGATCCGCCAGACCGCCATCGGGCTCTGGTCGCTCTATGCCGGGCTCACCCTGCTGGAGGTAATCGCCCTGGTGTTTACCGGGCTCCCCCTCTACGACGCGGTCTGCAACTCCTTCACCACCATGGCAGCCGGCGGATTCTCACCAAATCCCTTCAGCATCGGCGGCTACGGCAACCCGGCCGCCGAGTGGGTGATCATCGTCTTCATGTTCCTGGCCGGCGCCAACTACTCCCTGCAGTACCTCGCCATCCGCGGCAAGCAGCGCCGGCTCTTCGCCGACGAAGAGTTCCAGGTCTATCTCGTGGTGGTCTTCGGTTCGGCGCTCCTCCTCTTCCTGGCGCTCCTCTCCTTCGCGCAGTCTCCCTCGGAGACCTACCTCACCTCGGAGTACGCGATCGCCGCCCTCGGTGAGGCCGAGACCACCGACGTGGTCCGCCATTCCTTCTTCCAGGTTCTGACGATCATCACCACCACCGGCTTCGCCACCGACGATTTCAGTCTCTGGAGTGACCGGGCCCTGACGATCCTCATGGTACTGATGTTCGTGGGGGGTTGTGCCGGGTCGGCCGCGGGAGGACCGAAGGTCGTTCGGCACTGGCTGATCGCCAAGCAGGCCTTCCGGGAACTGGTGCGGGCGATCCACCCGAACGTGGTCAAGCCGGTCCGGCTGGGAGGGAGGGTGATCCCGCCGGAGGTAATGCGTTCGATCACGGCCTTCATGTTCCTCTACCTGCTCACCTTCGGCCTGAGCGTGACGCTCCTGACCATTTTCGGATCGGATCTGATCACCTCGATCACCGCCAGCATCGCGACCCTCGGCAACATCGGGCCCGGGTTCGGAAAGGTGGGACCGATGCTGAGTTACGCCCCCCTGCCGCTGGCGAGCAAGATCGTCCTCTTCCTCAACATGTGGATCGGTCGCCTGGAGGTGATGACGGTCCTGGTCCTGCTCCAGCCCTCGGTCTGGAAGACCACCTTCCTGATGGGACGCCGCCGGCGCCTCACCGCCGGAAGGCGGCAGGACCGGGCCGCGGCGGATCAGGGATAGAGAGACTGCTCAGAACCTGATGATCTTGCCTGTAAAGCGCTCGCTGCCGGCGAGCAGGACAAAGAGATAGACTCCGCCCGCCACCCGTTCTCCCGACGTATCCCGACCATCCCAGGTGTCCAGATGAGTGCCGCGTGACCGCGGTGCCCGGTCGAGGAGGACGTGCACCAGTCGGCCCCGGACGTCGTAGATACGGATGGTAACCGGACAGGCATAGCCCAGGTCGTAGCGGAA
>JALGWK010000202.1 GCA_025774205.1 bacterium | reverse complement strand
TCGGGTGAATCGTCGTAATTCTGCACCATCCAGGCATAGACGTCGGCCTCCTCGGCCTTGACCAGGCGCTGCACGTTCTTGTCGAGGTAGACAAGTTCTTCGACTTCACGCTGGCGGTTCTTCAGGCCGAATCCGAATCTCTTCGTCCGCTCCCCGAAGAGGGCCAGGTACACCGGCTGCGCCAGGTCGATGAAATCCTCCTCGAAATCGAGACGGAGATAGCGATGCCTGATCTGCTCGGCAGCGCCGGTCGTGAGCTGTAGATAGCGCGAACCGTCAGTCCGTATCTCCCAGATATCGAATTCGTCGTAGAGGAGGATCGACCGGTCGTCCTCTGTCCAGCCGGCATAGCGGAAGGGCGGCTTCTGGATGACGGTGTGGTCGTCCTTGACATCGATGAAGACCGCCGGCACATCCCTGGTGATGTTGGTGTGGGAGCCGCTCGACAGGTCGTAGGTGTAGTAGTGATCGTCCTCGAGGTAGAGGAGGTACCGCCCGGCCGGACTGGCGCCGAACCAGAATTCGACCTTGCTCTTGATGCGGGTCCGTTCCCCCGTCTCCACGTCGATCACATAGACGTCGCGGAAGACCGGCCCGAACATGGCTTCCTGTTCGTAGGGTGTCTCATCGATACCGACCGCCAGGGCGTCGCCCTCGATCCGGCTGACACTCTCCGTCAGATCGCTGCCGAGCTGGACGAAACGACCGCTGTCGAGGTGCCAGACGGAGAGGAAGTTCTCCCTCCGGTTCCTGCCGGACTGTACCCGCTGCTCGGGCCAGATGCTGACATCCCGGGCGTGCCAGATCTCGACGTTGGCCGGATCGATGTCGGCCGACTCACGCGTGACCTCCTCCGCGGTCGAGTCCTCTTCCGCCGCTTCCGGTTTCTCCGGCTCGGCTTCCCAATCCTTGATCCCGAAGAAGAGGGCGGTACCGTCATCCGACCAGCTGAGGGGACGCAGGTCCACGATCCTCATGCCCTCCGGGAAGCCGTCATCAGTGGTGGGGAGGTATTCACGCAGATCGGCCCGACGAGCGTCGAGACCGATCCAGGCGAGGACCGCGTGGGTGGGGTCCTCATGATCGTCGTCCTCGACGACCTTCAGGACCGCCAGATCGTCGGCTTCTTCACGCCAGGTCAGGTCTTTGAAGACGGCATCGGTGGAGATCAGCGTCCGGAGAACACCGGTAGCGGGATCGAAGGTCTGAACTCCGTTCCCGGCCTTGCCCTCGGCATCGATGATCATCGCCAGCAGGGCGCCCTCATCCTGCCAGCCGAATTCGGAGATATTGCCGAAGTTGGTGTCGATCCCGGTCGCCAGGTCACGGATGACCAGGTCGGCGCCGCTGCTCTCACGACCCTCGGCCGGGTAACGGCGCATGGCCAGGAATCCGCCGCCGTCGCGGAAAACGAAGGAGGAGACATCATCGATGATCACCTCTTCACCGGAGGCCAGGTCGAAGAGACCCATCCGGTTGCGGATCGGCTCCTTGGCCTTGTTCATCCGCTCCCGTTCATCTTCCGAGTACCCGATACTGTAAGCCAGCCAGCGGGAATCATCGCTGAACACCGGTCTGCTGCCGTATTCGACGGTCTTTGTCGTGTCTGCCGCGAGCGAATGGATCCTCAATTCGTTCTCGCCGTTCACCCGGCTCAGGCTATAGGTCAGCCATTCCCCGTCGGGCGAGAAGGACTGGAAACCGAGTGATTCCCATTGGCCGTAATCATCCGGCGTCAGGGTCGGCAGGTCCTGCCCGCTGACATTCGCGGTGGAGGCCAGCAGGAGCAGCAGAGCAAGTATCAGGCAGGGGGTGCGCAGGCGTCTCATAACGGTCTCCTTTTACACTTCAGCGATCTTCTATCAGCTCCAGCACGATGTTCAGGAGCGGTTCTGAGTTCAGTCCGGCGGCTCTTCCGGCGGCAGTGGCGGTCACGACATCAAAGCCTCGATGAAGGCTGAGATACGCCATCCAGAGAGCGCCGACACGCAACGATGCCAGACAATGTAAGAGAACGGGGCCGGTTGTGCCAGCCAGCTCCTCGGCGAACCGGTCGACCATGGCCCGGTCGGGACCGTCGGAGGGGCAGGGGATATGCACGTATTCCATGCCGAGTTCTTCCACGATCGCCTGTTCATCGAAGGGGAACCGGGACATCTCGGCGTGAGTGCGGATGTTGATCACGAGCTTGACCGACTCCTCCTCCGCCAGGCGTCTGAACACGGCGCGTTCAGGCTGGCTGGCAAAGAAGATCGGGCCGTCCTTCGCGATACGCCGAACACCCTGCCAGCCTTCCAGGACAACCGGCGCACCCGGCTCCATCCGGCCGATCGTCGGCTGGCAGGCCGTCAGAAGTATCACCACCGGGATCATCCCGATGATGGCGCGCTTCGATCTCATACAATCCTCCACGAGAGTCAGGTCCGGATCAGGATTTCCCTGAAAGCGGGTTCTTCGCTTTCAGAAAGGTGCCCGAACCGGTGGTCGTTCCCGGGATCATGAGGCAGATCCGCTCAGCGGATGAGGTGGTATACGGTCTGACGTCGGTCGGCGAACCGGCAGCCCGTGGCCGTGAAGATGCCCTGCTGCTCGAGACCGACCGTAACATCCTGGCCGCCCCATTCCGGAATGCCGGTGGTGCAGTTCAGCTCGATGGCGTACACGGTATCCTCGAAGAGCGGGTAATCACCGTTGCCGGGAACGCCCTCCTGCTTGTCCCACATGCCGATGGTGGGGCCCGCGGCGTGGCCGTGGAAGCCCACCGGGTGGGTGTAGATCGAAGCCCTCAGATCAGCCTGCCGGCAGCCTGCCAGCGACCTGGCGAGGATATCGTTGCCGCTCCGGCCGGTCACGAATTCAGCCATGAAGATATCCTGGACCCGGTTGGCGTTGGCCAGGGCCGTCTTGAGGCCGTCGGGAACATCGGTCTCACCCGCTTTGAGGACATAGGCCATCTGCTGGGTATCGGTGCAGCGGCCGAAATAGACGATACCGATGTCGCAGTGAAGCACATCGCCCTGCCTGATGATGTTCGCGTCGGGATCGTTCCGGTCGAGACCACCCTCGCGGATGATATCTACCGAGGGCTGGAACCAGGTTCCCAGGTCGAGGTCGGCGAAGGCCTGTCGGAACCACCAGACCACGTCGGTGTTCCGGGTCACCCCCGGATGGATGACCGCGCTCGAGAAGGCCCGCGCGATGAGACTGTGCGCTATCCGGCAGATCCCGTCGTACGCCTCGATCTCCTCCGATGTCCGCCGCTCGAGCCAGCCTACGGCGAGCCGCTCGGCACCCTGCAGCCGATCGTGGTACCGGCGGGGCAGGGCGTTCTTGAGACTCTCCAGGCTGGAGGCGGTCAAACCGTCTCCGAAGGCGAAGGTGTCGGAAACGTTGATGCCTATCTTCTGCGGATCGCGGGCTTCGATGACCGCGGCCAGCGCCTGGTACTGGTCGGGATTCTCCTCCGGATTCCACATCCCGCGGTAATACTCCCCGATCCCATAGCGGCTGACCGCCATACGCTCGATCGGCTGCCCCGGTCCGGGATCGTGGAAGACGAGGATCGTGCGGCGCCTGGCGGCCATGGTGTTGGCGGGCATGAGGGAGAAGAAGACCGGGTCCTCGTTGTATTCCCGGTTATCCACGATCCACATGTCGAACCCCTCGCGGCGCATGAGTTCGGGCAGAATGGTCTCCAGTCGTTCCATCAGCCAGCGGTTCACTACCTCACCACGCTCCCGGAGGGAGAGCACTTTCGGGATCCCGGCCCTGATGATGGCCGCTTCATCCCCGGCGCTCTGCGCCTGTGAGCGGGGGGTGGCGATGAGAAGAAGAGCTGCCAGCAGCAGAAGGGATCGGTTCCTGGTCATCATGAAGTCCTCCCGGAGCACCTGGTTCACGGCCTGGTTCAAACGTTTGAACATCCTACTATCGGTCAGCGGTCATGGCAACGGCGCCGGAGGTGAGCAGTAGGGCGAGGTCGGAGGATGGGGTATATTAGCTGCTTATGCTGAAAGAAAAGATCATACGCCATCTGAAAGAAGCGGGACGACC
>JALGWK010000201.1 GCA_025774205.1 bacterium | reverse complement strand
TTGACCTGCAGAGAGAAATAGTGTTTAATTACGATAACGTACTACTACGTCCCCGGCCAGCCCGCGCAACCATCAGGGGATACATCATGAAAGCAGGTCTGATGAGGCGATCGATCGCAGTCGTCACGCTCGGCGTATGTCTGGTATCCGGTACGGTTTCGGCCCAGGTCGGAGTGACGATAGTTAATTCACCGGATCCCAATACGGTAGTAGAGGCAACGATCAATTTCGGCGATGTTTCGGTTGGTGATTATGTTGAGGAGTATCTGACAATCACTAACAGCACTTCCGAGGCACTCGCCATCACGCCCTTTAGTTACGAGCCTCCCGGTAGTCCGTTCGGCACGCTCATTTTTTTCGACGATGTGGCGCTCAATGCTTCAAACCCTGTGCCCTTCGGATTCACTGCTTACACAGCCGGCGAGTATACGGCGACCATAACCCTGGAATACTTCGGTGTCAGTCACTCTCCGTTTTCACCGCACGGATACATCAAGGTCAACCTGGTTGGTAATGCAGAGTCCGGGTTCGATCCGGTCGTGGCTGTCAATGACCTGATAGTCTTCACCGGGGAGGCTCTCATGAGTGGCAGTCTCGCAGCCGTAACCTATGGTAAGCGGAGTCGCAGAGGCTGGCGCTGGGGAGGCTGGTTCAGGAGGATGCAGGAGAGGATGGCTGCCAACCGGGTCAAGCATTTCCTGAGATGGCTCATGAAGGCAGAGACACTGATCCAGGCCGGGGAGTTCAATTCGGCGTACTATGTGCTCTCGGCTCTGTTGCGAAGGGTCGACGGTAATCCCTCACCACGCGATTACTTTGTAGCCAACGCGACAACCGCGGAGATTGCGGCCCGGATTGAGAGCCTCAGGGCAGGATTGGATCGTTAAGAGGGAGCTGCACTTTAGATACACGTCAGATCGAGCCTCATCAGTTCGTAACGAACGCCCCCCGTGGAGAGATCCGTGGGGGGTTTTCTTTTATCTGCGAGATCTGATATCCCGGATTCGGTACGCGACCGCGGTTGACAATCGGACAGATCATCCGCGATAAGGACAGGTGGAGGTGCGCGCAGGTCATGAGGGTCGAATCATGAAAGTTGAAGAACTGTACATCATCGGGGAGAGGATCAATGCCAGCATCCCCCGGGTTGATGCCATGCTGGAAGCGGACGAGTTCGCCGCGATCGCTGACCTGGCCCTCGAGCAGGCCCGGGATGGCGCCCGGGAGATAGATATCAACGTAGGGACCCGGTCGGTCGAGGTGATGGTCGAGTTGATCAGGACGGTGCAGGCGGTGGTGGACCTGCCTCTCAGCATCGATTCCGACGATCCGGACAAGCTCAGGCAGGGATTGCAGGTCGCCGGGGAGAGCCGTGACGGAAGTGTCATGCCCCTGCTCAATTCGGTCACCCAGGCCCGGGCGGGAGAGCTTCTGCCTCTGAGACGGGAACACCCCTGCCGGATCGTTCTGCTTCTCTCCGAGCGGACAGAAAAGGGCAGGATCCGCAGTAATGGCACAGCTGAAGAGGCTTTGGAAACGGCTGTCGAACTCGTCCACCAGGCCCGGGAATACGGCTTCACCCCCGAAGAGATATGGTTCGATCCCGGCCTGCCGCCGATAGCGGGTGACCTGGAGGGACTGCTCTCGGTGGTCCTCGAGGTGCTCGACGGGATCAACGGTTCCGAATTCGAAGGCTCCCACAGCCTGGTCGGCATCTCGAACCTGACCCACCACCTGCCGTCTCCGGTCAAACTGCCGCTGCAGAACGCCTTCCTGACTCTGGCCGTGAAGAGCGGACTCGATGCCATCATCGGAAATCCCGCCCGGGCGTACCGTACCCTCCCCGATGCTGATCCCACCCTGACAACGCTTCGGAGAATACTCGAAGCAGAGGGGGCCGATCGGCTCACCATCCTGCAGGAGCTCTATCTATGAGGAAGGTCAGTGAACACCTCGCCGCCGCGACCGCGGCAGAGAAAACCCTGATCAGTTTCGAGGTCGTCCAACCGAAACGGGGAGGGAGTTTCGAGGGTCTGAAGGAGATCATCGCCCGACTGGCAGTCTACGATCCCCCTTTTATAGATGTGACCAGTCACGCCGCCGAAGAACTGTATGAGGAAACTTCGGACGGGCTGCAGCGCCGGATTGTGCGCAAGCGGCCCGGCACGGTGGGGATCGCTCTCCTCATCCAGGATCGCTACGGCATCGAATCAGTCCCTCACGTCCTGGCTGCCGGATTCACGCCGGCCGAAACAGAGGATTTCCTCTTCGACCTCGATTACTTCGGGATTCGCAACATCCTGGCTGTCCGGGGTCAGCCGCGCCGCTCTAACGGCACGACGAGCGGACGCCACCACCATGCGGTCGATCTGGTCAGCCAGATCGCCGGCATGAACCACGGCACCTATGTCGAGGATGTCCTCTTCGCCACCCGGACCGATTTCTGTGTCGGGGTGGCCGGTTATCCCGAACGTCATCCCGAGGCGCCGAACCTCGAGACCGACATCAAGCACCTGAAAGAGAAGGTCGAGGCCGGGGCCGATTACATCGTGACACAGATGTTCTTCGACAACGAGGCCTTCTTCCGATTCGAGGATACCTGTCGGGCGGAAGGTATCGAGGTTCCGATCGTACCGGGACTTAAGGTCATCCGTGACCGGAGCCAGCTCGAGAGCATCCCGGGTCGTTTCAACATTACCATCCCGTATGAACTGTCGAACCGGATCGAGCAGGCCGGTTCCCCCGAGGAGGTGCTGCAGATCGGCGTGGACTGGTCCGTCGAGCAGGCTGAGGCCCTGATCGCCCGGCAGGTGCCGGCGATCCACTTCTTCGTGATGTGGAAATCAGATGCGGTGGAAAAGGTCCTGAAGCAGTTATCTGTCGCGGGGGCATCAGCAGGCGCTTCGTCCGGTACACAGGGCTGATCCGTCTGTCAGGCCAGCCTGACCGGCACAGACATATTCCTGTCTGAGAAACAACCGGCTATACTCGGAGACGTGGAGCGGAATCACACTACCAGACGCGCCTTCATTCGACGATCGGCGGCCGGGGCTGCCGGTGTCGCGCTCTCGGCGTGCGCCACCCGACGCGGGTATGGCGATCGACCGAACATCGTGCTCATCTTCGCCGACGATCTCGGCTATGCCGACCTCTCCTGTTTCGGATGCGATGATTACCTGACCCCCCACCTGGATGCCCTCGCCGGGCAAGGGGTGAAGTTTACTGATTTCTACGTCGCTGCTCCCGTCTGTACCCCCAGCAGATACGCCCTGCTCACCGGGAAGCAGCCCTTCCGGTCCAACGGGTTGACCACTGCCCTGATGCCTTCCGACACGAATGGTCTGGATCCCGCGGAAACCACGATCGCAGAAGTGCTCCAGGCTTCCGGTTACCGGACTGCGTGCATCGGCAAGTGGCATCTGGGACAACTTGATCCTGACTACCATCCGTTCAACCACGGCTTTGACCGGTTTTACGGTTTCCAGGGGGGATTGGTCGACTACTACCGGCATGCCTACGCGACCGAGCCTGACTGGTGGCAGGATGGCGATCGTCTCACTGAGGAGGGCTACGTGACCGACCTCCTCACCGGGGCGGCCTGCCGGTTCATCCAGTCGTCCGGGGATGAGCCCTTCTTCCTGTTCCTGTCCTACAGCGCGCCTCATTACGCGCGGGATCCCGAAGGGAAGATCATCCTCCAGGGCAGGGAGGCGGATGCCGGGGCCTTTCCCGGGATCACTGATCCGAAGAGACGCGAATATGCCGCGATGGTGAAGGCCCTCGATGAGGGTGTGGGACAGGTCCAGCAGACCCTGATAGACTGTGGCCTGGCGGAAAACACCCTGGTGCTGTTCATTTCCGATAACGGACCCGAACTGGAATGGGGCGGTACCTGCCATCCCCTGCGGGGGGCCAAGAGATTCCTCTATGAAGGCGGCATCCTGGCCGGGGCGGATCGAGACGGGCGGGATCGTGGATCGACCCTGTTCCACTCTCGATCTCTTCCCTTCCTTCTGCGACCTGGCAGGAACCGGTTACGGGGGATTACCCCTCGATGGAGAGAACATCGTTCCGATTCTCCTCGGGGGAGCGGGGCCTGACCGGGACCTGGTCTGGCGGTATGGCAATTCGGAAGCTGTTCGGCGGGGGGACTGGAAACTGGTCAGGAAGAACGGCAGCTCCGAATTATTCAGCCTGGCCGAGGACATCGGTGAATCCAGGGACCTGACAGTCGACCGTCCTCTTATAGCGCGATCCCTGGAAGCTGCCCTGGATGAATATCCCTGGTGACTATGCTGAATCCTATAACAGCACCTTCCGTTCATTCCAGGCAATGATCGAGGCCGGCAGGATGTGTGACAGGTAGATAAAGGCGGCGAATATCACATTCCCGAACGAGAAATCACCGGAGGGATCGGTAAGGCCGGCGAAGAACTGAATCTTGATGGTCAGCACAAAAATATAGAACAGGGCGATGACCGTGAAGATAGTGTAAGCAACCTGGAGGGTCCGGTAGATGAGCTGGGTCTCACGCTCGTCGAGTTCCTTCAGCGGCATGTGCACGAACTTCCACAACCCGGTTCGGCCGTATATCTGCACAAAGGTCAGGATGAAGCATCCCAATCCAATGATGATCCCGGCGATCGGCCAGCCCGTACCCCACCGGTACTCCGACGCCATGATCGAGAAAGACAGGATGATAAGGGAGAGATA
>JALGWK010000523.1 GCA_025774205.1 bacterium | reverse complement strand
TCGGGATCGACCACCAGGAATCGCTCCCCCGGCTCGGTATCGACCTTCAGCATGGCCACCAGGGCCGAGGCAACATCATCGACGTGGATCAGGTTCGAGGGCTGGGAGCCGTCCCCGATCACCGGGAAGCGACCGGTCTTTGCCTGTTCGATCAGGCGGGGCATGAAGTTGGGATCATCGGGACCATACACATTGCCGACCCGGGCGTGCACCGCATTCAAACCTTTCGCGATCGCCTCGTCGACGACCTCTTCGGCCACCGCCTTGGTGGTGGTATAGGGATGCCGGCCATGTCGGGGAGGGGCGCTCTCGTCATACTCACCCGGCCCGCCGTAGGCGGCGATCGAACTCACGTGAACGAATTTCCTGACATGCCCGAGGGCGGTCTCCGCCACGAGACGGGTTCCCTCGACGTTCACGCGCCAGTAAGCCTCCTTCTTACCCCAGTCCCCCACGGAGGCGGCGGCATGCACGACCGCGTCGCAGGCCCGGAGCCGCTCCTGCCACTCCCCGGGAGCGGTGATATCCCCTTCCACGACCGTGCCGCCCCATGCCTCCACTTTATCGGCGGCAGCCGCTGAGCGCGCGATCGCGAACACCTCATAGCCATCCCTGAGCAGGAGGTCTCCGGTCACCTTCCCGATGAATCCGCTCCCGCCGGTGAGAAACACCTTCATGTCATCACTCTCCTCTGGTCAGCGCTGAACGTAGGCATGTGTAAAGAACGGGTCAAAGAGAATCATGTCGATGGAACCTCTCCGCGATCCGTCCTATAATCATGACAATGATCATGAGGTTCATTATTCGGATATCAGGTTGTGTATTGCTGTTTTTGCTCGCTACTGCCGGAGCCAGTGGCCAGTTCACCAGCAGCCGTGTGGTGACGGTGCTTCCGCTGATCGCGCCGCCTTCCGACAGCCTTCTCCCGGTCCAACTCCTCGAGTCTATCGTGGCGGTCATTCAGCCGGCAGTCTCGCGACGGGGTGTACGGGTCACCCTCGAAGGCCAGGACCTGAGCCGAAGAGAGCTGCTCCAACACTGCGCCCGTCCGATCGAGCCAGGACCTGAGCCGAAGAGAGCTGCTCCAACACTGCGCCCGTCCGATCGAGATGGAGGCCTTTGCCCAGAAAGCAGGGGCAGCCTTTCTCGTCGGCGGCGGATACACACGCCAGCCGACCGGCGAGTACCAGGTGTCACTGATCCTCTTTGGCGTTGATGACCGGACGATAATCGCGGCTGAATCACGCTCCTACCGCAGTGAGGCGGGAATCCGCGCGGGGATCATCGACATGGCCAGGGCGATCAGCCGCCCCCGGGTCCTTACCCCCTCGGACACACCAATCATATATTCGATGGTGATCCCGGGTATCGGCCAGCTGATGCTTGGAAAACCTCTTCATGCGATCGTATTCGGAGGTCTCGTCGTGAGAGCGATTACGAAGGAACCGGAAGTCCGCCGGCCGGACTGGGACGCCGAGATCCCCAATTGGCGTGAAGAGATCAAGAGACGACAGGTCATGAATGTCATGCTTGCCTGGCTCGCGAATGTCGCGGACACGATGATCCTCAGCCGCCTGAAGAAGGCCCGGGTCGATCCCTCCCTCTTCTTCTCAATCATCGAAGCCGAGCGAGGGAACAACCGGACCGGATTAATACCAATCACGGGGATCAGGAAGCCGAGCGAGGGAACAACCGGACCGGATTAATACCAATCACGGGGATCAGGCTCCGATTTGAACCCCGGTAGTGGTTCCGTCGCCTGCTCCGAGGACCTATTATTCTTGTTCACATTATTGCACACATTCAGTGTCGCGCGTCGGATTCCGCCCACCGGCCGGTCGCGCGATCCCTGTCCCGGGAGGAACGACTGATGCCGGCTCGCCTGCCGATCAACCCGCACGTCATCGAGATGGAATACGCGGTCCGAGGGCCTATCCCCGCGAGGGCCGAGGTCCTGAAGCGTGAAGGCAGACGGACCATTCCATGCAATATCGGCAACCCCCAGGCGCTCGGTCAGCCGGCCATCTCCTTCTACCGGCAGGTGGTGGCCCTGCTGGAGGAGCCCACCCGGCTCGATCGCGAGAAGAAGCTGAACCGGATCCTGGCGAACGCTCCCGGGATCGCGGATGAACTCAGGGAAGAGGATCTCGTCTCCGAGTACGTCCTCGATTACGTGCAGAACATGCTCGATCAGTGGCCGGCAGGCATGGGCGCTTACACCGAGAGCCGCGGCCCCCTCTTCATCCGTGAGGCGATCGCCAGGTTCATCGACCAGCGGGACGGAGTCTCGATCGCCGATCTCTTACCTGCTGATTCCGACAGCATCTTCCTGACCGAGGGAGCCAGTGAAGCTGTCCGGCTCAT
>JALGWK010000200.1 GCA_025774205.1 bacterium | reverse complement strand
ATTCCGGTCGCCGGCAGGGCGAGCGCCACCGCCTGGGCGTCACGCAGTTCGGCGCCGGCCCGGGGATCCCGGTTGCCGTAGCGGTAGGGTGCCAGCTGGACGAAGTAGAAGGGGAAGTCCCCCTGATCCCAGTTCCGTCGCCAGTCCGTGATCATGGTCGGGAAGAGTGACCGGTACTGATGAGCTCTGGCGGCTTCCCGCCGCTCGAGGATCCGTTCGAATGAAGGATCGGATCTCAGGGTTTCGATCGATGTCCAGGCCTCGGCCAGGGTGCCGCCCCAGGAGGTGTGGATCATCCCGATGGGGCAGTTGAGTTCCGCCTGCAGGACACGGGCGAAATGGTAACCCACGGCAGAGAATCCCATCACGGCCTCAGGAGTGCAGACCGCCCAGGCACCGTCACAGTCGACCTGCGGTTCCAGTTCGGTGCGCTGCGGGACGGTGAACATGCGGAGGGTGGGGAAGTCGGCCGCGACAGCTATCGAATCGGGATCACTCGCCCGGCTGATCGGCCACCACATGTTCGACTGACCCGAACAGATCCAGACCTCACCGACCAGAATATCCCTGATCGTGATGGTGTTCAGGCCGGTGACGGTCATGGTCAGGGGGCCGCTCTCCGACCGGAAGGGCGGGAAGATCACCTGCCACTGCCCGTCACTGTCAGCCTTCGTCTTCCGGCTCCGGTCACCGAGTTCGACCGTCACCCGTTCGCCCGGATCAGCCCAGCCCCAGATGGTGATACTGGCTTCCCGCTGGAGGACCATGTGGTCTCCGAACAGGTGGGGCAGGGAGACTTCGGCGTGTGCCGTCGATAGTGAACCGGCAGCCGCAACCAGGGCAAGGGCTGTGAAGAACAGTACGACGAACAGGCGTTTGTTTCTCATCATCTCTCCCGATGGCTATAAATAAAAACGGCCGGGATCTCGGAGGTGAACCGATCCCGGCCGTCTGCAGGTCTGTCAGTCGCTGCTATTCAGAAGGCGGTATCGTGGTGAGTCTGAACTCGATCGGGTAGGCCAGCCGCACCTTGATCGGCAGGTCGCGCTGCATGGCGGGCTTGAACTTCCACTGCAGCATCGCCGCGATGGCAGCATCCTCGAAGATGCCGGGCGGGTTCGCTATCACGACCGTCGCCTCGAGAACGTTACCCCGCTCATCGACGACGATGTTGAGGGTCACTTTCCCCTCGACTCCGGCCTTGACTGCCATCGTCGGATACAAAGGCTGCACTCGCTTGATCGGTTCCGGCGCCTCTTCCCAGGCCAGGAAGATGGGAGACACTTCCTTCTGCCCTCTCGCGCCCGGAGGCGGTGGCGGCGGGGGGGGGGGAGCGTCGAGGTCGAGCTCGGTGTCCATGATGGTCACGTCTTCGGGGATGTCCTCCGATTCAGTGGGCACCGGGATCTGAGGCCGCTGCGGTGGCGGCGGCTTCTTCATCTGCTCGGTCTCGGGGATCTCCTCTATATTGACATACTCAGTCGTCCCCTCACCCACATAGGCCTGTACTTCAAATGTCTTGTACGTCAGGAAGATCATTGTGAGCAGGGCAAGGCTCAGTGCGAAGCCCTGTTCGATGACGACCTTCGATTGCTCTGCAAGGTCGTGCTTCGGATTACGCCAACCTGTTGCCATGGTCCACCTCCTTGATCCTGATAATAAAACGGATAAGGGGTGATGTCCATTTAGCACTTAATGAACCATCAATAATTTTTTCAGCGCCGGGGCAATTTCAGGCCTGTCCGGATCGGCGTAACTGCATATCCGTCAATCGCTAACGACCCTTGAAACGCCACTGCGACCTGAAATTGCGGTTCAACCGCTGGCCCGTGAGACTGGCGCGGATCATCTCAACCGGGATCGAACCCTCGCGGAGGACCGAGTCGTGGAACTCCCGGTCGGTCATCGTTCCGGAACCGACCAGTTCGTCATGCAGACCCCGGAGCTGCCAGCCGCCGACCAGGTAGGCGCACTGATAGAGCGGGCCGTATGACTCGCCGACGTAACGCCTTACTTCGCTCGTCGCCCCGTCACGCTCGTGACCGACCTTTTCGACCAGGAAGTCGATCATCTCTTCAGGGGTCATCTCACCCAGGTGGAACTTGAGAGAGACGATGATCCGGGCACATCGATGGATGCGCCAGAAGAGCATGCCCATCCGGTTCTCGGGGGTAGCCGGGAAGCCGAGATCCCAGAGGCGCATCTCCCAGTGGAGGCACCACCCTTCACCGAGAAAGGCAGTCCGGAAGGGGGAACGCCAGGTACTGTACCGCTCACCCATGAATCCCTGCAGATGATGACCGGGGATCAGTTCGTGCTGCACCGTGGCGCGGGAGAAATGGATGTTGTTGCCGCGCATGCTCATGATCTTCTGCTCGTGAGTCATGCCGTCGGTGGGGAAGGAGACGTTGATCCGCTGTCCGCCGTAGGTGAAGAAGGGGGTTGTCTCCTGTGCCTTCGGGCTCATCATCTCGATCCGCCACGTCTCGCGGGCCAGGTCGGGGATCGTCACCAGGTTGTGCTCATCGAGGAAGGCGATCGCTTCGACCGCCAGTTCCCGGATCAGGGAATCCTGCATCCCCGGCGCCACGTGGAGGGTCTTGACGTGCTCGATGGCGGCGTGCCAGTCATCACCGTAACCCATCTCACCAGCCGCCCGTCGGTACTCACTCTCACACCAGGCATACTCCTCCTCGGCCAGTTCGATCAGTTCCTCCGGTGTGTAAGGGATCATCTCGAAGGCGAGTTCATCGAGGAGCGCCTGCCGGCCGATCGGGTCACCGATGACCGGATCGGGCTCACCCTCCTTGTAACCGAGGATCTTCTCCCGCATGAGCTTGACGTAAGCCTTGAAGGCTTCATCACATTTCTTGTACGGATCGCTCGCCCACCAGCTGAAGAGGGGGACATACCCGTTGTAGTAGTCGTACCAGTGCTTGAGGGTCCGCTGCAGTTCACCCGACATCCGCGCGGCACGGTTCACGATCGGCTTCCTTACATAGAACTCCTGACCGCTCCGCGTGGAGGCCTTCAGACTGTCATCAAGGGTTTTCGTGAGGGCCTTGATCGTGTCGGTCATCTCCCCGAGTTGAGCCGCGGCCTTTTCCGGTTCGAGCGGCTCCATCCGCCGCCGTGACTCCTCCAGCGCGATGATCGTCTCCTGGAAGGGGAGCAGCGCGAGAGCGCCCGCGATCCGTTCCTCGAGATGCTCGATCCGGCTCAATTCCCTCTCGAGGTGGTTGCCGAAGAGGAGGTAGTCGATCCGGCCGGACTGTCCCATATCACCGAAAGCGACCTGGTCGAGTTCGTCCTGCCACTGCTGGTAGAACTCCTTCATACGTTCCAGCCGGATACCGGAATTGCCGATGTTGTAGAACCGGCTCACGCCGGACCGGTCGGTGTCGTAGCGTTCGAGCAGAGCGCGAAGTTCACTTGTCCCGTCGACCTCCGACTCTTGTTGATCCTGCGAGACCGGTTCAGCGCTGGTCGCCGTGGGAAGCGCGATGGAGAGCAGGATTGCGGCTGTCGCGGTGAGGATGACGGCGTGGACGGATCTGCGCATGTCTGGTATCTCCTCTTCAAGGTGCTCAAGCAGAACAGTGAGACCTCCGGGGTGGAGGTCTCACGCTCCGCTGAGAAGATAGCGCAGGGTATCGGTGGTGGTAAACCGGGTGATGCGCCGGCTGTCGCTCAGGCGACCAGCTCGGGAACCGATACGTGGACGTTGAATCCGGGCGGATTCTCCAGGTGCTTCTTCACCGCGCACTGGTCGGCGGCGCGGATGACGGCATCGTGGTACTTCTCGGGGAACTCCGGCGGGAGCTGGATATCGAGTTCGACCTCCTCGATGGGGCCGTTCGGGATCCGGCTCTTCATCCGCTGGATGATCCTGATATCCCCGGTCGGGATGCCCCGCCGGCGGCAGAAGCTCTTCACATAGACGCCTGCGCAGGTTCCCATTGAGGCCAGGAACAGGAGGAAAGGGGCGGGGGTGAAGGCATCGTTGCCGGTCTCTATCTCCATGTTCCCGATCCGGGCGTTGACTCTCTCTTCGTTCGGAAAGTAGATTTCCATTTCCACGACTGAATCTCCATCTGTTTCAGTGTTTACGGGTGCCGCCCAGGGTGTCGCAGCCGGTCGCTGTCGGCGCCGCCGGGTCTGGCCGAACCATGCGGCGCAACCCTTACTTTAGTAATTTAATGAATACTAAAGTATACGTCAAGAATATCCGATTGATCGCCGGCGGATCACGCTCCATATCAACACCCGCAGGTCACTCTCGATCACG
>JALGWK010000199.1 GCA_025774205.1 bacterium | reverse complement strand
CTTTCTACTGCTGGTCGCAATATCACCGGCCTACAGTCAGACCATATCGTATTCATTGTCCGGTCATGAGCGACAGATGGGTCCCATTGAAAGAAGCATCTATCATATACAGGGACCTGAGATTGATCGGTTTTCACGTACGATGCGGATGTCACGCCAGGACACCTTTGCTCTCCCGCATGCGCATGCATATTCACTGATCGGAGGCGGGTTGGGGGGCGGCATGGCCGGGATTATCACTGCCGTGTATCTCACCAGCCTGGTTCGTTTCGATTCCAGCAATGATATATTGCCGTTTTTGCCTCAAATGATGGTGGGGGCATTGGCAGTGGCAGTGCTCGAACCACTCGGTATGGCCACCGGTGTTCATCTCGCCAACAAGGGCAGAGGAGATTTTTGCACGGTCGTTGGCAGCGCCTATGGGTCATTCTGGATAGGCATGCTGGCAGTCTCCGGCATCGCCATGACGGGAATAGGGCGCGACGCACCGGGATTCGCCACTGCGCTGTTTTCTGTGATCCCGATTTATCAACTTACCCGCACCATCCGCAAAGAGTTGATAACCTCAGGAGGCAGACATCAACCATAAGCCCTGATCCCGGCCGGGAAACGCATGGTGCATGAGCAGTGCACAGCAGATATGTTACATACACATCCGCTTCAACCGCATTGATCCCGGGGAATCAACCCAGTGGCAGATCCTTCTGACCAGGTCTACATCCTGCTGACCAACGATGACGGTATACATGCGCCTGGTCTGCGCGTGCTCGAGGAGGCGCTCGCCGATCGCTGGGACACGGTCGTCATCGCGCCCGACCGGGAACAGTCGGCCAGCAGTCACTCCCTGACCCTGCACCATCCCCTCCGGGTTCAGGAACTTGATGAGGAACGTTACTCGGTGGACGGCACGCCTACCGATTGCGTGATGCTGGGGATGCACGGGCTCCTGCCGCGGAAGCCGAACCTGATCGTTTCGGGCATCAACCACGGTTCCAACCTCGGTGATGACGTGATCTATTCGGGGACGGTGGCGGCGGCGGTGGAGGGCTGCCTGCTCGGCGGCGCCTCGATCGCCATCAGCCTGCTGCCGGAGGAGGATAACGGCTTCGACCTGAGGCAGGCCGGCGAGGTCGCCTGCGCGGTCGTGGCTGAGGCCATCGGGAGCGGACTGAAGAAGGATTTCCTGCTGAACGTGAACATCCCGCCTGGACCGCCCGGATCGGCGAAGGGGTATCGTGTCTGCAGACTGGGACGACGCACCTACCGGGAAGGGATCATGAGGGATATCGATCCCCGGGGGAAGCCGTACTACTGGATCGGCGGTCAGGACCCGGCCTGGGTCGGTGGTGATGATTCCGATTTCAGGGCAATCGAGGAGGGGTATGTCTCCCTCACGCCCCTGCGGCTCGACTGGACCGACGGGCCAGGGATGGAGCGGTTGCGGGACTGGGAACTCATCGACATCAACGGCTGCGGACCGGCTGAAGGCGACGCGGAGTGAAGCGACCTTCCCGCGACCACGATACCTACGCCATGGCCCGGGAACGCATGGTGGAGGAGCAGTTGGCCCGCCGCGGGATTGCCGATCCGAAGGTCCTCATGGCGATGAGGTTCATACCCCGGCACTTCTTCACGGAGGAGAGTTTCTGGGGGAAGGCTTACGGTGACCACCCGCTGCCGATCGGACAGGGGCAGACTATCAGTCAGCCCTTCATGGTCGCCCTGATGACCCAGGCGCTGAAGGTGGAGGAGAATGACCGGGTCCTCGAAATAGGGACCGGTTCAGGGTACCAGGCGGCTATCCTCGCGAAGATGGCTAAGAAGGTCTTCACCATCGAGCGGCACGCGGTCCTCGCGAAGCGCGCCAGGGAAGTCTTCGACCGTCTGAACATCCACAACATCGCAATCCGTATCGGTGACGGCACCATCGGCTGGAGCGAGTTCGCTCCCTACAGCGGAATCGTGGTGACCGCCGGGAGCCCGGACGTGCCTCAGCCACTCCTCAATCAGCTCTCCGAGGACGGTGGCCGGCTGGTGATCCCGGTCGGTGAGAGGGGTTTCCAGCGGTTGAAGGTCATCACGCGGACCGGCGACCGGTGGCAGACCACCGAGGATGTCGGCTGCACCTTTGTCCCGCTCGTCGGCAAGCATGGCTGGGCGGAGGGGGAGAAGTGAACGGGTTGTGGGAGACGCTGTCCGGCCTGCCGCCGGAAGTGATTACCATGATCATCGGCGCCCTGCCGATCAGTGAACTCCGGGGAGCGATTCCGGTGGGGGTTACACTTGGCGACCTGTCATGGCAGACAGCCGCACTCTTCGCCGTGATCGGCAACGCGCTGCCCGTGGCCCCGCTCCTCTTCGGGCTCGAACCGGTCTCCAACTGGCTGCGGCGATGGCCGGTATGGGAACGGTTTTTCACCTGGCTCTTTACCAGGACCCGCCGGCGGGGTGGGCTGATCGAGAAGTACGGTGCCTGGGGGCTCATTCTGTTCGTGAGCATCCCGCTGCCGGTCACCGGCGCATGGACCGGCTGTGCGGCGGCCTTCGTCTTCGGCATCAGACCGGCGCGCGCGCTTCCCCTTGTGCTGGGCGGGATCCTCATCGCGGCAGTGGTGGTGACACTGATCACTCAGGGCATCATCGGCGGAGTGGGGCTGTTCACGAAGTGAGGACTGGATTTACCGCGTTTTTCAGATACATTTGATACTCTGTTCCGGCTCCATCGGCCGGACGATTGACATCATGTCGGGGTGTGGCTCAGTCCGGTAGAGCACCGCGTTCGGGACGCGGGGGTCGGCGGTTCAAATCCGCCCACCCCGACCATCTTCTCAGAATTGCACTCCATGCCTTCAATCCCTTACTATTATCGAGGCATATGAGGAGCTACTGGATGAGAGGAACGCGCTGTGTCTGATTTTCCAAAAACCCTCGAGCTGACCGACGGCATTATGGTCACCCTCGAACTCCTGACTGACAAGAAACTCGATGAACTGATCCGGTTTTACCAGACCCTGCCGGAGAAGGATCGTCTCTACCTCCGTTCCGATATCACCAATCCCGAGAATGTCCGGCGGCGGTTCGGAAATCCCGACTACGACACAATGTTCCCGGTCATCGGGGTTGTGAACGGCGAGATCATGGGGATCGCGACCATCTTCAGAGCCTCTTTCGGCTGGATGAGGAATCTGGGGGAGGTGCGGATATGCATCGCTCCCGAGTACCAGAAACGGGGTCTCTCGACCCTGCTGATCAGGGAACTCTTCTTCCAGGCGCTGAAGATGGATCTCTACAAACTGCAGGCGGAGATGATGGACACCCAGCAGGCGGCGATCAATGCCTTCAAGCATCTCGGCTTCAGGGAAGAGGCCATCCTCCCGAAGCATGTCACCGACATCAAGGGTGTCCGCCGGGACCTGGTCATCATGACCCTCGACGTGGAGGATCTCTGGGCAACCCAGGAGGACTACGTCAAGACGCCCGATTTCCGGATGCATTAGGGATCAGCGGAATTATCTGAAACAGAACGGCCCCCCGGCAGGCGCGAAGAGCGCTCACCGGGGGGCCGTTCTTCGTGGCTCCGATCTGAGGGCAGTGACTAGGCTGCCGGGTCCTCCACTATTTCCTCCACCTCTTCCCGGATTTTGTACTGCTGCATGACCTCCGGTTTGAACCGCTGTCGCTCGAAGCCCAGGTCCTCATAGGGGACCCCCTGGGCGAAGGCCAGGAGCTGGAAATAGTAGACCGGTGGAGTATGAAAATCCTCATCGAACTGCTTGGCGACCTTCAGCTGCCCGTAGTCGAACTGCCCGAAGCAGGTGGGGCAGATCAGGCAGAGTAGTTCGGCCTCGGCTTCCTGAACGGTCGTCAGCAGATCGCGCATCATTTTCGCTGGCAGGTCTTCGTTGCTGCAAGCTTTACCGCAGCAGAGATACCACTTGTCATGACGGACCGGGTTGGCCCCGAGTGCTCTCACCAGGTCTTCCAGGATGGTCGGATTGTTCGGGTCATCCACGTTCATGATCTTGCTCGGCTTCAACAGGTGACAACCGTAATGGATGCCCACCTTCAGGCCGTCGAGCGGGCGTACGACCGTCTTCCGGATGGCGTC
>JALGWK010000013.1 GCA_025774205.1 bacterium | reverse complement strand
GGTGTCGGCCAGGGCGATGAATATGCTGCCGCGCGCATCTCCGGCGATCGCCTCGTCCAGCCTGCTCTCAAGCAGATCGAGACCGGCCAGGCGCTCATCGAGAGAACGGCCCTCCTCGTCGGCGAGATCGTCCGCGATCCGGGCGAAACTGTAGAGGGAATAGAGCGCGACGCGGCGATCCTTCCTCAACGGGAGGAAGGCGAAATAGAAGTTCCGGGCCTCTCGACGCGTGATCCGGGCACAATCGGCGTAGGCCCGGTCCAGATTGAGGTCGCTCCTCGTGTCCGTCAGCAGGGGGTGCGTCATGACAATCTGCCAGTGAAATGGCGGAGGAGGGTCGTGAGGATCAGTGATCCTTTCTTCAGCGGTGTCACTACCGGACGCTTACCCAGGACGTCCCAGCCACCCGCCTCGATCGCGTCGAGGATCGACTCTCCACCCCGGGAGAAAAGGGCCAGTTCGACCCTGAACCGTCCCGAGACCAGGCTGATGAGTGGTCTGCCGCGGAGGAAGAGGTCCCTGGTCCTCTCCATCTCGGACCGGAGCAGATCCCTGAATCCGTCGGTGGCGATATCCCGTCCGAGATCCTCCTCCGATACCTGGAAGTTCCGCATATCCTCACGGGGCAGGTAGATCCTCCCCATGGCGAGGTCCCGGCTTACATCCTGCCAGAAATTGGTCAGTTGGAGAGCCGTACAGATCGCGTCACTGAAGGGATGGAGCGACTCGTCCCGGTAGCCGAACACCGCCAGCACCAGCCGGCCAACCGGATCGGCGGAACAGGTACAGTAGTCGAGCAGCTCCTCCCAGGTGGCATACCGCTGGATCCGCTGGTCGCGACGGTTCGCTTCGATGAGCCTGAGGAAGGGCTCGAGAGGAAGATCGAGTTCCGACCGCGACCGCCCGATCGCGAGGAAGGCGGCCGGAACCACACCCGGCGGGGCTTCGTCCCGATCGAAGGCAGCCATCAGGTGGGCTTCCCACCAGTCGAGCCTGGCCAGCCGGTCACCATCGAATTCATCACCGATATCATCCACACCACGGGCGAACCCGTAGAGGGCGTACATATGCCGGCGGACGTGACGGGGCAGAAGGACGGATGCGATGGGGAAGTTCTCGTAATGCCGCCGCGTCAGGGCCCGGCACTCCGCGTAGGCGCGCTCGATGTCGGACTCATTGGGACTCATGGTTACCGCTCATTCTCGGCTCTTGAGTCGTGCTATGCAATCGAGGATTGCTCTGCGTACCGGATTGTCGAAACCCACCGTCGCCCGGCAGGGTATATAGAGTCAGGGTTACGAGTGGAGCAGGTTCCGTATTTCAAATGGAATTGCTCAGTCGTTCCAGCAGGAGAGGATCAGATGACCGAAGGACCGATCGACGGCAGTCTCGGCGGTGCGGAATTTCCACCAGACCCGGAACCGGTTGCACCAGACCCGGAACCGGCCTCACCAGATTCGGAGCCGGTCGTACCAGACCCGGAACCGGCCTCACCAGATTCGGAGCCGGTCGTACCAGACCCGGAGCCGGTCGCACCAGAACCGGAGCCGATCGTACCAGAACCGGAACCGATCCAGACCGATGATGAGATGATCGAACAGCCGGGACGGCCGATGACCGGCTGGCTGTTGATCACGCTGGGAGCCCTGCTCCTGGTCGGCAACCTCTTTCATATCAGTGGGGGGCTCTTCCTGAGCGCCCTCGGGGGCGCCTTCCTGGCCGGGTATTTCTCCAATCGCCGTTACGGCCTCCTCATCCCGGCCATGATCCTCATCTTCCTCGGTATCGGCGTCATGATCGAGGATGCGCGCGTATTCCACCTGTTCGGCTTCGAGATACCACTCCTGCTCGGCATGGGTTTCATGGCGATCTGGCTGGTTGACCGTTTCACCTGGAACCAGAGCAGTACATGGCCACTCTGGCCCGGCGGCATTCTCGTGATCATCGCCCTGTGGGGGATCGCGGTGGAAGCCAACATGTTCCATGATATCTGGTGGGAGATGATGGATTTCCTGGGTACCTGGTGGCCGGCCCTGCTCATCATCTGGGGTATCTTCCTGCTCGGGAAACGGGGCGGGAAGACCGGGACGGAGACCGGGACCGGGTAATCGCCCGCGGCGTCCGATCACCTACAGGAGTCAGTTGTCTCCGGCAAACGGATCGGTCGGGGTACCCGCCTGTCCCGTATAGAGTTCAGCCCCATCTTCAGTGATCAGCATGATGTCCTCGAGTCTGACCCCGAAGGAACCGTAGATATAGATTCCCGGCTCGTTGCTGAAGGTCATGCCCGGTTCGAGAATCGTCCGGTTCCCCTCCACGAGATAGTGCCCTTCATGGCCATCCATACCGATTCCATGGCCGAGACGATGGGTGAAGTAGCGATAGCCTGGTCCGTATCCGCCGCGGTCGATCACTGCCCGTGCGGCCTGATCCACACTGCCCGCCTCAGCTCCCGGTCGCGCGGCTTCCAGCGCCGCTGACTGGGCATCCTTGACCAGGGTCCAGACCCGCCTCTGGTCCACCGAGGGTTCACCGAATATGGCCGTTCGGGTGATATCGGAACGGTACCCGCCGACCGTGGTCCCGCTGTCACAGAGCACCACCGTGCCCTCCCTGATAGTCTCCTCCCGGCTCGTACCGTGAGGATAGGCGGAGTTCTCACCGAAGAGCGCCAGCCCGCCACCGCTGTAGCCGAGTCGGTTGTACGCCGTTGACAGCAGGCCGCTGAACTCCCGCTGGGTCATTCCCTCTCTCAGTGTAGCGAACGTCGCCTCCAGCGCGGTGATCGTTACCTGGTTGGCATGCCGCTGCAGCGCGATCTCGGCAGTACTCTTCACTGCCCGGCACCCGACGGTGACGGGATCGGCCGAGGTTACTTCCAGAGCGGGAGCGTCCTCGGTCAGACCCTTGACCACATGATAGCGGGTGGTTTCCTCCAGACCGATCCGCCCGGTCCTGATGCCCCGATCGTCGAGGAGTGAAGCGATCAGCGCGTAGGGGCTCTCATGTTCCTCCCACGTCCGGATGTCATCCCCGAACCGGATACCGAGAGCGGCCCGTTCCCGCTCGAACGCCGGACAGATCCAGCCCGGCGGGCCCTCCCGGGGGATGAGGAGCACGAAGGTGCGTTCACTCCGCCCCCAGCTCATGTCCGCGTAGTAGAGCATCGAGGTGCCGCCGAGCATCACGACCCCATCGAGGCCATTCTCGCCCATCAGTCGCTGGGCTCTGGAGATACGGCCCGATCGTTCATCATCAACTATGTGGGGGGGTTCCGAACCTGCCATCGATTCCAGGGCGGCGATCGGTCCCGGCAGGTCGCCCTGCTGCTGGAGCGCGTCGGCAGTTGTCGTATCGGTCGATCCCGGAGGGAACGCGATCGCGCCGGGGAGTCCAAGGGCTGCGGCGCCCGCCGCGGGAACCGAAGAAGCTATGAACCTGCGTCTGTCAACACCCATACCTGAACCTCTCCCCATGAATAATGATCATCGGATCGATCGAACCAGCAGCGCCTGACCCCGGAAGGAGGGCGACGGCAGAACCATACCACGTTCGATCAGCAGATGCACCGCTTCATGAGCCGCCATCTCCCAGACTGCCAGGGTGATCTCACCCAGCATGCCCGGATCGCCGTAGCCGATCTCTCCGGCGATGGCGGCGATCTCAGGCAGGGAATCTACCAGGTGGGGCCAGAGCCCCTCCCCGATATCCAGGGCGATAGATCTCATTGGAGCGATATCGTCGGTCGAGATGAGGGGGACCCTGAGCCGTCCCTCATCATCCACGACCTCCAGCTGACCGAGTATCTGCCGGGTGACCCGGTCGGGCGGCGCGTCCATCAGGTACCACAACCGATACGCGTTCACGAGCTCGAGGACCATCTCCTCGGCCTCCTGCTGCGAGGCGTCACCAAGCAGAGCGGTCCGTAATGGAGCTTCGGGATCGAGGAGCGCAGAAAAGCCGTAGAACGACCTGACCGACGAGTAATTCACCAGCTGCCAACCGCTCGACCCGAGACTGGTGACATGATGACCGGGCGGGGCCAGGACCGGATCCATCCGATAGACACGGTAGGCATAGCGACGATGGGTCGGTCCGAGTCCGGCCGCCCACAGGGCCTCGTACTGGAAGAGACCGAGCAGGTAATCCCCGAGCAGGATGAATCCGGTCTGCTCCAGCGGCAGCTGTCCGGTCACCGGCAGGCGTGAGACCAGCGAGTCGATCTCACTCCAGCGGGCTTCGACCGAATCAGCGATGATGGGAGCGAGCCGTTCGGAGAGCACCGTGAGGCGCTCCACTCCGTCCTCGGTGAGAGCCAGGGAGAGGGGTACCCAGCCACCGCCGGCGGTCTGTTGTCCGAGACCCTCGGATTCGATCAGCCGGAAGAGCTGCTCGAGCTCATCGGTGTCGAGTCCGAGTTCCCGCCGGAGCTGGGCCGGGCTCGAACCTTCGGCGAGTTCCACCAGCAGGGCGTGGAGCAGGTCGTTCTCCAGAACGATCGGAGGCACGGTCACATCCCAGGGTGCCAGGGTTGCCACCGAATAGGCGGCGGTTCCCTGTGCCCCTTCCCCCCCGGCTCCCCCCTGAGCCTGGATCCTCGACTGGTCGGTGATCAGTATGGTCAACAGCAACAGAAGTATCGGAGTACCGGGACGCGCCTTCACCCGCTCTGCCCTTTCGTTGATCGGGTGCCCCTGGTCGGGGCACCACTACTGGAGTGTATCAACCGCGCGGCGAGAACTTCCACCGGATGCAGCGCTTTTCGCCCGGTCGCGTCAGCTATGTGATGCCGACAGGAGGTTCCGGGCGCAAGAATCGTCCCCCGCCCGTGCAGAGCCTCAATCGCCGGGAAGAGGCGTTCCCCGCCGATCTTCATTGAAAGATCGTAATGCTCCTTCTCATAACCGAACGAGCCGGCCATGCCGCAGCAGCCGGCGTCGATCTCTTCTACTTCGGTACCCGGAAGCCACCCGAGCGCCCGCATGAGCGGGTCGCTGCCCGCCAGCGCCTTCTGATGACAGTGCCCATGGACCAGCAGACGGGCCTCGTCGTGATCACGCGGGGTCCGGAACTGGAGGGCGGGACCAAGTTCCCCCTCCTGTTCCACGAGCCATTCTTCGATGAGCCGGGCCGATGCCGCCACCCGTTCTGCCACCTCTCCGGGTACCAGGGCCGGGTACTCATCCCTCAGTGAAAGAAGGGAGGAGGGTTCCACGCCGAGAATGGGATAACCACCTTCGATCAGGGGTGCCCAGGCCTCGAGATTGGTGCGGATCGCCGCGACGGCCCGGTCAAGCAGTCCCTTTGAGAGCGGCGCCCGCCCGCAGGTCCCTCCCGGCAACGGCAGGAGCTCGACCCGCCAGCCAAGTCCGCGGAGGAGCCGGACGGCGTCCATGCCGATCTCCGGCTCAGTGTAGTTCGTGAAACCGTCCGGGAGCAGCAGGACCGTCCCGCGTTCCGGTCTGCCATCGGTGGCAGAGTCGGACCGGTGAGGTTCACGTCGGAAGCGCTTCTCCAGTGTCTGCCGGTGGAACCGGGGCAGCGAGCGCCGCGCTTCCAGTCCAACCAGGCGATCGAGCAGCCATCGCGCCGGCAGGGAGCCGACGATCCAGTTGCTGAACGGGGCGGTAGCCGAACCGAGCCGGTTGAGTCGGTCGATCCCGCCGATCATCCTGGTCCGCAGCGGGACACCGTGCTCCCGGTGCCAGTGGGCCAGGAATTCGGTCTTCAGGCGGGTCATGTCGACCGTGCTGGGGCATTCGGTCGTGCACGCCTTGCACTCCAGGCAGAGATCGAGGGTCTGGTAGAGACGCTCATCGAGGAGGCCGGCGCTCTCGATCCGACCGGAGAGGACGGCCCGGAGGGCATTCCCGCGTCCCCGGGTCGAGTGTTCCTCATCCCGGGTGGCCATGAAGGATGGGCACATCGTCCCGGAGTCCAGTTTCCGGCACTCTCCCGAACCGTTGCACATCTCGACGGCGCGGGCGAAGCCTCCATCGGCGGTGAAATCGAACCAGGTCGTGACCGGGATCGTGGAGTACTCCTCACCATACCGGAGAGATTCCGTGAGTGACGGTCCCCGCACGATCCGGCCGGGGTTCATGATCCCTTCCGGGTCGAAGGTATCCTTCACCCGTTCGAAAAGAGCGTGGAGGTCCTCGCCATGGATCTTCGGACTGAGAGCGCTCCTCAGTATCCCGTCTCCGTGTTCGCCTGACATCACTCCACCGTACTTGAGTACGAGGTCGGAGACCGCCTCGGAGATGGAGGCCATCTTCGCGATGCCGGCCCCTTCCTTCAGGTTCACAACCGGACGAATGTGCAGACAACCCGCTGAGGCGTGAGCGTAGAACGTCGCGGGGGCGTCATGGTCCCTCAGGACCCGCAGGACTTCCCCGATATAGTCGCGCAGGTTCTCCGGGAGCACCGCGGTGTCCTCAATGAAGGGGAGTGGTTTCAGGTCTCCCCGCTTGCTCATCACCAGCCCGAGCCCGGCTTTCCGAACCGACCAGACATTGGCCTGGGCGGCGGGATCATGGAGGATGCGGGCGCCGACCGGTCCATCGGCCGCCTCCCTGGCGGCTGCTATCAGCAGTTCCAGATGCGATTCCCGCTCCCCCTCGCTCTCGCCGTAAACCTCCACCATGAAAAGCGCTTCCGGTTCACCTTCCACGAAGGTCATCCGGCGGGCGTACTCCGGCTGCAGTCGGGTGAGACCAAGCAGCATCGAATCCATCAGTTCAACCGCCGACGGCGATCCGGCGAGGAGCGCCGGGACAGTGCCGAGCGCGCTGAGCAGGGAATCGTAGGCGAGCACCGCCAGACTCGTGCCTGGCGGCTTCTCCACCAACCCCAGTTCGAGTTCGACCATGATCCCGAGGGTGCCCTCGCTGCCCGCCATGAGCCGCGCCAGGTTGATCGGGCGTCCCGGCCTGAAACCCTTCAGGTCGTACCCCCCGACCCGGCGCCAGTGCTTCGAGAATCCGGCCTCGATGACCGGCTGCCGGTCCCTGACGATCTTCACGATCTCCCGGTAGATGGCCATCTCCAGCGATACCGGCGGCGGCGCGGCTTTCACGCCTCCCTCGCTCCCCTCGATATCCCCGGGAGGGGCCAGACCGGCCCGCCGGTGGGCCTCCTCCCAGGAGACGCTCTCGAAGACTGCCCGGCTGCCGTCAGCCAGGACCGTCCGGACCCGCTTGAGGTGGTCACCCGACATACCGTAGAGGATTGAGTGGGAACCGGTGCCGTTGTTTCCCAGCACCCCGCCGATCGTGGCCCGGTTGCCGCTCGCGGGATCGGGGCCGAACATGAGGTTCGATCCGGCCACCGCGGTATTCAGATGATCGAGGTATATCCCCGGCTGAGCCGTGATCGATCCCGATTCGGGATGGAACCGGGTGATGGCGCCCAGGTGCCGGTTGAGGTCGAGGACGACCGCCTCATTGACGGTCTGTCCGGCAAGGGATGTGCCGCCCCCGCGCGGCAGGACCGGGAGGCCGTACCCGGCGCACCGTTCCACAACGGCGATGACTTCCTCTTCGTTTTTCGGGAAAACGACGCCGAGAGGCATGATCTGGAAGATGCTCGCGTCGGTCGAGTAGAGCATCCGGGTCCACTCATCGAACCGGACTTCTCCGGATATATCTCCCGAGAGGTCTGCTGCCAGCGCCCGCAGGCTCTCGGGGACACGATCACTGGAGTTGTTTCCGGAAGCCCGCATGCCACACCTTCCCCCACGCTCGGAGCAGGTCAGAGAACCACTGCTCCAGTCTCCTAGAAGAAAGTAGTCAGTGTGAGGGTCAGATACCAGTCTGCAGGTTCGGTGAGCCGCCGGGTGAAGTCGACCCGGAAGAGGTCATAGATCCGGCCGATCCCGAAGCCCAGTTCCCGATACGGTCCATCATCGGGAATCTTCGCTCCATATCGCCACGTCTGCGCGATCCCGCCGTGCGCGAGCAGTTCGATCCCACGCTCGTAGAGCGCCCTGATCCCCAGCAGCTGGAAGGGCTGGCTGCGAAAATTGTGCTCAACAGTGAGGACCACGTAATCGGTGCCGGCCAGCTCTCGATGTCGTGCCCCCCTGAGAGAGCCCAGCGGAGCGTATCTGCCGAGGGCGTTCTCCGGCCCGCCCCACAGTTCCCGTGGAAGGGAGCCCTCGTTCACGCCCCCGGCCAGACGGACTACCAGCATGGGGGAGAAGAGGTAGCGGGTCGTGAAGGTGGGGATAGACCAGGAGAATACCCCATCGGCACGGAGGTAGGTGTGCTGGCCCGGCAGCCATGGTTCCCAGGTGTTCCCCGGGCCGCCGGACTTGCCGTCTTCCACCCGGATCAGAAGTCCTTTCCCGGTCGAAACACTTGCCGAGCTTTCGGGTCGACCGATCCTGAGGGTGCCCCCGATGCGCCTCCAGACCGCTCTCTCACTGCTGACCGGGGGATTCTCCCGGGGTACCCCGTACCGGTCGGAGATACTCCAGCCGTTCACCGCTTCCAGGGAGGTATGTTCAGCCCGGGCCAGGAAGAGATCGAGACCGACACCGCCGCGGTCGACAGGGACGACATCGAGCCGCCAACCGCGGCTGGCATGGTAATCGAAGTAATCGTCCTGGGAGATCACCGATGAGAATGAGTTGAGCAGGACCGGGTAGAATCCTGCGCTCGGCGAACGGGCGATACCGTCAAAATAGCTCACTCCGATCAATATTCCCCGCCTGCCCGGCTGGTTCGGTCCGCGTGGACGAGTACCGAAGCGGGCTTCGACACCCACCCGCCAGTTCCATCGGTCGGCCGAGAAGGCATGGTCGGCGTTCGCCCTGACCGTGAACCGGCCGAGGATAGAGTCACGTGAGACATGAGCCCCCACCACCGGTCCCTCCACCCGGTTGAAGCGGAGATCGAGCAGACCCAGCAGGCTGCCGAGCCATTCCCCGCCGCCCCCCACGTTGCCCCGCAGGACCAGTTCGTCCCTCTCAGCGTCCATCTCGAAGCCGCGGGGGGCGAAGAGCACTTCCAGGGTCTGGGTGCTGTCGAGGTTCGTATAGGCATGTTCCTCCTCGACCGTCATCGGCAGAACCTCGTTCTCCTCCCAGAAGGTGCTGTCCACCACCGAGGCGTCCGGCAGCTGCATCACCGGTTCTTCCCGGGCGAAGATCGAATCGGCGATCGCGAGGTTCACCTCGTAATCGTAGATCACCGAAGTCTGATTGAAGCCGATCCGGGGGATCTTGATCGGGCCGAGACCGACCTCGACCCCGCCCTCGATCCGGATGTCGGTAGGCAGCCAGTAGCCCTCCTGCAGTTTGAAGCTCTGTTGCCACCGGACGCGCATGTCCTTGACGAAGGGGAAGACGATCTGCTCCGCGGGAACGAGGTCCACGCCTACCAGGGCCCAGGAGGAGTCGGCGATATCGACTGTCCCCCGCAGAAGCGGAATCAGATTGTGCCTCGGTTCCATGGTGATCCGGTAGATCTCGAGTCCGTCCTGCAGGTTCACTTCCTCGATCTCGTACTCGTACCAGCGGAAGGCATTCGGATGGAGCGGGCCCACGTACAGGTTCTCGGCAAAGTTGATGTCATCCCGCGAGAAATCGACTATCCCGAGCACACCCTGCACCTCTCCCATGTCGGGCAGGTTTTCGGTGGCCTGGTACTGGGAGACCTCCTCTCTGAGGCTCTCACCCTCTCGCCAGTAACCGAAGCTGTACCCCTCGGCGATCCCGACGATCGTATCCTCGCGTGAGAGCGACCGTCGCGTGAAGGCTTCGAAGCGGTAGCTCTCAAGTCCCTCGTTCAGGCGTTCCTTCGCCTCGATGGCCCGGCGGATGACATACCGGGCGAGATCTCCGGCCGAGACCGTCAGGGCCGGCATCTGGATGAGGGTTGGCCGCAGCCTCGCGTCGTGGACCAGATCGGCCCGTACGTCCACCTCGAGCGTATCGGAAAGGTAGCCGATGTAACTGAAGATCAGGGTATTCGGCCCTTCCGGGACACGGAGCAGCCAGGCGCCTTCGCGGTTGCTGATCGTTCCCCGGGTGGTGCCGCCCAGCCTGACGTTCGCCGATGGGAGCGGCGATGAAGTCACCGCGTCGAGGATCCTCCCCCGGACCAGGTGGAGCTGCTGGCCGTGGGCCGAGCCGGGGAGAGTGAGTAGAAGAAGGAGAAGGACGAGACCGGAAACGTCCTTCAGGTCAGCTCTATCCGGCAGTCTCCGGATCGGGCGTAACCGAGAGCTGGAGCCACTTCTTGCCGATCGAGCCGGCGATATCGAGGAAGTGTGAGATCGGATAATCGGGGATCTCCTCATATTGTTCACGGATCTCATGACGTAATCGGCTGAAGAACGCCGGATGCAGTCGGGCAGCCCGCTCCTCGCCGTACATGAGGTCGAAGGAGTGGAGGAAGGTGGAACTCGCCATGGCGAGGATCCAGGTGGCGGCTTCTCCGGAGAAGCTGCCCGCGAACTGGTTCCGACCGATGTTGTACGCGACGTTCACAATATTGTACGCCGTTTCCGCGAGATGGTTCTCGATATCGGAGACCGACTCCAGCCGGGACTCCGATCCGGCCTCATCGTCGTCAGGCAACCCCCTCCCGCTGAGTTCATCCATCTCCTGACTGCCGAGATCGTCGATGATCCCGATCAGTTCTTCAGAGGGGAAATCGGACTGGAGGACGCCGCGCTTCTCGACCTGCTTCTTCATCTCATCGAGGAATCCGGGCATCAGGTCTTTTATCACGTCGCGGCCGAGTGCGTTCCTGAGTCCGGAGATGTACCAGGGGATGCTCCAGTTGAGGAAGTATCCGGTCACCTGCCAGCGGAAGCCGGCGCCGCCCAGTTTCTCTCCAAGCTGGATGGCTCCCTCAAGCATCTCGGGAGCCGTATCGGAGAATATCTGATCCCAGTCAGGCATGGTGGTCTCCGTCATCCGTTAAGGTCGTTTTGCGGTCGGTCTACTGCCCGCAGGATATCATGTCCTGAGACATGAATCCGGTTCAGAGATTCAGCGACATCACAGTAGCGGGACTGTCCGTCCGATGCAATCATCGCCGACGATCCGGACGCATTTAGCTCCGGCTGGTTACCGATCGACAACTCCGAACCGTGCCATCACCTGGCCGAACATCTCGATCCCGTCCCACAGGTTCTGCAGTCGGAGGTTCTCGTTCGGTCCGTGCTGGTTGTTGTCATGGTTCACGATCGGGAGCATGATCAGCGGCCTTTCAAGTACATCGTGGAAGATATGCATGGGCAGACTGCCGCCATGCGTCGGCACTGCCAGCAGGGCTTCGCCGGCGACCTCCCGCGCTACGGAGATCAGGGTTCGCGAGACCGGCAGGTCCATCGACGTCCGCACCGCCGGATAGCCCTCTCCCCAGTTGAGACGGATGATCTTCCCATGTCCCAGTCTTGTCTCGAGGTCGGGTTCCTCCCGGACGATATAAAATCCCTGTTGTTCTATGTGACGCTCGACCAGGGTCCGGACTTTCGCCGGAACCAGGTCGGGCACCAGTCGGAAATCAACGTAGGCTCTGGCCTCGATCGGTACCGCGTTGCGGGCCTGAGAACCGACCCCACCGGCCTGGAAGCCGCTGAAATTCATCGCCGGCCGCATGATCGCCTCGGGGAGTCTCGCTCCGCCTCCCTCGGTACGGCCGAGTCCGAGTTCGTTGATCATCTGCTCCTCGATGGGGGGCATGCGGTCGATCGCCTCCCGCTCACGGGGAGAGATCGGTCGCACATCATCGTAGATGCCGTCGACCAGGATGGTGCCCTCTTCATCGCGCATCCCCGAGAGCAGGTGGGTGAGCATCACCGTCGGATTGGGCGCCCAGTTGCCGTAGTGGCCACTGTGGAGATGCCGGAGCGGTCCGTAGACCGTCATCTGCACGCCGACGATCCCGCGGACCCCGAAGGCGACCTCGGGGCGACGGCTCTGGTTCACCGGCCCGTCGCAGAATATCCACAGATCGGCTTCCACGAGGTCCCGGTAGGTCTCCAGAGCCGTCCGGATGTGGGGGGAGCCGGCCTCTTCCTCACCCTCGAAGAAGAAGATGATGTTAATCGAGGGAGTGATGCCGGCCTCCACCAGGGCATCCCGGGCTGTGAGCAGAGCGATGATGGGAGCCTTGTCATCACTGACAGACCGGCAGTAGATCCGCGCCTCGGGATCGATCGGTTCCCGGCCGGTATCACCGGTGCGCGGGAAGGGGAACGCAGTCACCCCGGGTCCGATCGCCCCGCTCCGGAGAACCGGTTTCCACGGCTCACTCGCCCACGCCGTCCGATCCACCGGCTGCCCGTCGTAGTGGGCATAGAAAACGATCGTCAGTTCAGCGCCGGGCTGACGGATCTCACCCCACACGTAGGGCGGCGCTCCCTCGATCTCCAGGAGCCGGGAGGTGATCCCGCGCTGCTGGAGCATCTGCAGCAGGTATTCGGCATTCCGACGGATGCCGGGGGTGTCGGTGGACACATTCGGTATTCCAAGGAAGCGGCGGAATTCATCGAGAATCTCCGCTTCCGAGGCCAACCGGTAAGCCTGGACGGCCGCGACCACGTCGCCTGCCTGTCGCGCCGCCGATTGGGCAGCGAGGCCGATTGGAGCGGCGAGTGCAATCCCGGCCGCGAGGATTCCAGTGACCAGGCCGCGTTCGACGGCCTGGCAGGGTCCGGAATGGCGCCGGAGTGAACGGGCAGCGGTGATCCTCATGCTGACATCTCCCGGGTTTCGAAGTCCGATCCTGATCATTCCTCCGCCAATCCCTGCTGTCGGGAGAGGCGAGTGGATTGATCACGATCGACCGTAATGAATCCAGGCCAGGCCGTCAATCACACCGGTCTGTAGATCACCGGAGGTTCCGTCTACGTTGAAGCGACAGACGCCGATGGAGTACTCTAGTGTCCGGTCGCGCACGGCGTCACTCCGAGACTGACGTTCGTCACCTGACAGGACACTAATCGCGGTTCATCACGCCATCCACCTGAGAGGGGCAGGAGGAAAGAGGTCATGCCGATCTCCGGGCGCCGGATCTCTCCGGCCGGTATCCGACCTGTCCGATGGTTCCTCATCTACCTGCCGATGCTGGTCATCCCCGCCTGTGCCCTGTTCCATTTCACACCACCTCATGAGCCGGAGCCTCCTCAACTCCTGACCGACCCCCATCTGGATGAAGTGGTCGCTTCCGGGAGAGAATCTTCCGGCTGGCGCTTCGAAGTCGACCCGGCCACGCCCGGACTCAGAACCGGTCCCATGATGATCCGCCGGACCCGCGGCCTTGGCATCTCAGCGGATCGAGGATCCTCCGGTGGGTGAGTGGTACCGATTCTATCTGGAATTCGCGGTGGAGAAAGCCTCACCCGATGGAGTGCGGATCGATCTCCGTTTCTACAATGCCGCCGACGAATTGATCCTCGCCAACGGCTGGTCCCCCGAGGTCACCGGGACGGTACCCTTTCACTGGGGTGAAACGGTGGGCCAGATTCCGGCAGAGTGTGCCTGGGTCGAGGTCGTCGCCGGTCTCAACCGGAGCGCTTCGGGTACCTTCGTCCTCCAGGAGGCTCGCTTCGAGCTGCATGACCCCACCATCCAGACGATCCTCACCGGCGAATCCCGGTTCTTCAGCGGTGGCCTTCACCTGGTGCTGAAAACCTCGAGCGAGTTCAGCATCGTCATCGACGTGGACCTCGAAAGTAGCATCTGGCATCGCCCTTTTGTCGGCATCTCCTCGATCGCCAGATACACACTGAAGGGGGGGAGTCTCGATCTGAAGCTCGACGGGAACAGCCGCTATCGTGATGAGAACGGATATGAATTCATCGGCACCCGGACCTGGTGGATCAGGGGGGTGTTCGAACGGCAGGCGCCAAACTCCGTTGGAGGATCGCTTATCGGGGTCTTCATCGTCCTGTCAACGATCCCGGATGATCGCTACAGCGACCTGGAGGGCGCCGTCACCGGCTACCTCACCCTGAATGGCACACGGGCCGATTCCCTCCGGACCCGGCCGCTCTACCAGAGGAGACGTCCGCCGCCTGACGATTCGCCGTTCTGATCCGGCTTACCCGGGCAGGTCACCGCTCCCTGGTTCGGCTGTTGCCGAGGATGACCTGGACGGTGAAAACCGAGTCACCCCGGCGTACTTCCAGTTCCACCCGCTGTCCCGGTGAGCCGTCCTGCAGAGCGTA
>JALGWK010000198.1 GCA_025774205.1 bacterium | reverse complement strand
CCGGCCGGTCGGGGCCGGGGCTCCTGAAGGACCATGCTGCATCCTGGCGAACTCACCGTAAAAACGGAAGGGGGAGAGGAGATCGGGTAGTCCGACCGAGATCGTCTGCATCGAAACGTCCTTCACTCCATAGAGAGTGCTCTCCTCCAGTTCCGAGGTCAGAAGGGAGAGATTCACATCGATTCCGGAACCTGATCTCCAGCCGAGACTTCCTCCGGTGATCCGGTCGGTGGCATCGGTGCCGGCTATCCTGATGGCGCCGGTGAAGAGCTCGGCCGAGTAGGGTCCCCCGTTAAAGTTGATCCGTTCCAGCCCCTCCTCCTCGAAGATCTTCAGCAGGCTGAGGGAGAGACCGCGTCCGATCGAATGATAGAAATCACCCAGTCGGGCGGTGAAACGGCCCCGGTTCACTTCGAGGAACCGCTTCTCCAGCCGGTAGACGTCCCGCCAGGGGGCAAAATCGAGGTTCGAGTCGAAACGGGCGCCGACCAGCAGATCGGGACGGGCAAGAGTGACGTCGACCTGGTTGATGATCTGTGAGGATCGTCCGGAACGCTCCCGGGCGATATAGTCGTTATCGGTGAATCTCCGGTAGAGCATCGCTTCGCTCGTATTGAATGACAGCGCGCTGCTCCGCTCACCCGGGGACCCGGCGAGCAGGTTCCGTATCTCCTCCTCCAGGATGATTTCATCTCCCGGGCTGTATCCCTGGTGTACCGCCGCGACCGCTCCGCTCCGGTCGATGAGCACCGAGAAGGGGAGGATGACCTGGGGATTGTAGAGCCGGAGCACGCTGGAGTCGCTGTCGAGCAGGGTGGTGAAGGTGTACCCGTATCGGGAGATGTACTGGCTCACACCGGCGATGGTGGTCGGGCCGTCCACGCTGATGGCCAGGATCGTCAGACCCTCGTCCCCGTACTCCTCCTGGAATCGCTGCAGGTGGGGATGTTCCTTGGCACAAGGAACACACCAGGTGGCCCAGAAGTTGATGAGTACGACCCGGTCGCCGGCCAGGTCGCTGAGTCTGACCGGATTCCCGTTGAGATCGTTCAGGGTGAAATCGATGGCACTCTGCGCCCGTGACGGGGAAGGGCTCAGCGATAATGCGACGGGGAGCAGCAGCAGGATCAGGAAGGCGGCATATCGGTTACCGTGTCCTTCGAAGTACCTCTTCTGCTGTCCCGGGGTCGATCGCATGGCCGATATCATCGCCTTCAGGTTACGGAGCGCGGTACACGCATATCATTATCCCTTTTCCCATGAGTGCGGGAAGCGGGCTATAGTCTACAGGTGATTTCGCCCGCAATCAGCGGCAAAGGACCCATGGAAGAGATCAGGATCGACACCATCCGCGATAATCTTGCCCGGTATGAATCCCGACGGGCCGATACCGATGGCAGGATCCAGGCCGCCGTTGCTCTGGTTCTCGTGCCCGGGAGCGAGGGCCCGGAACTGCTTCTCATCAAGCGAACCGAACGGGATGATGATCCCTGGTCGGGCCAGATGGCCATGCCGGGCGGGCGACGGGATGAGGAAGATCATGATCTGCTCCAGACCGCTATCAGGGAGACGCGGGAGGAAACTTCGGTCGACCTGGGGGAAGCCGAGGTGCTGGGAGAACTCGATGATCTCAGTCCTTCGAGCCCGCACCTGCCGCCCATCATGGTGCGGCCGTTCGTCTTCGCGCTGCCCTCCCGGCCGTCGGTGAGTATCAGTGACGAGGTCGCCCTGCATCTCTGGGTGCCGCTGGTCCGGCTCCCCGCTTCCCGCGCGCTGGAGGAGATAGTGATCAGGGAGTTCCGCCTCACCGCCAGCGGTTATCGGCTCGGTCCGCATTTCGTCTGGGGGATGACTGAGCGGATCGTGACCCCCTTTCTGGATATGGCAAGCCGGGGGTGAGGGGATGGTGTTCCCGACCACAGCCCTTTTGATCCTCGTTATGCTCGGTCCTGGTGAGCGGGCCGACCGATTCCCCACGACTGCCCCCCGGGCTGAACAGGAACGTATCCTCTCCACCTGGTCCGAGGCTGTTCCCGACACGGCGGGGATCTTCTATTCACCGGCGAGTGAGCACTTCCGGTTACGGTATGAACTCGATCAGCGCAATCACCCCCGGCAGCGATGGAACCAGTACTGGAGGTGGATCGAGACCTTTTACGCGGGCAATATCCTGGCCCGGGGGTGGACCGAACAGTGCGGCCGGATCCTGGAGGCCCTGCCGGCGGAATACGACCGGGAGGCCCTGATCGGACGGATGAACGTCCTGGGCCGGTTGATCGCCGCCGATTGGGCGAAGAATAACAACGTCCGGGTTATAGCAACCAGCGATCTCCAGCGTTGGGGAGGTCAGATGAGGCGGGCGATGCGGAGACAGGAGGATGATGATCCTGTCCCTGTGCTGGAGGCATTCAGTCAGATCGAGCGGACCGTGCATCGGCGGTTATCACCGCTCTACAATCGAATTGACAGGAATAATTGATCATGAAGATATCATCTCTGGTGTTGAACAGGATCGGAGTACTGTTCGGTGGCTGGATCACAATAGCCGTGTTCCTGCCCGGCAATCCCGTGATCGCACAGGGCCGGGAGGTTCCCCTTCACCGGGATACCGATCTGCTGATCACGGTCGATCATCGCGGCACCGCCGGATACCATTTTGTGAACTGGAACCGTGACGGCCTCTATACCGGCATGAGGCTCTCGATGATCAGGCCTCCGGGTGAGCGGGTCCTCTGGAGCGCCCACCACGCTGAAACGACCGAGTTGAGTACCTTCAGGGGGTATGGTCGGGAGCAGTATGTCGGGATCCATGGAGGCTTCGCGTGGCATCAGAAGATTCGCAACGCGGTATTGTTGACCGGGATCGGAGTAGTCCGCGAGCGCAGATTCAGGGAGTATTACGACGAAGACATGGGCGATGAGCATGAGATCTATCACCTGCGTGACAGGATGAAGCAGCAGTACCTCATCGATCTGCAGCTGGGAGTCTATCATCGCGGTGAGAATGTGAATATCGGACTGGGCTTCAGTCTGGCGACAAAGTCCCTCAATATCATCTTCGGATTTCCGCTCTCGATCGACACTCTCAAGGGAGGGTGAGGCCAAAAAAAGCCCGGTCCATCGGGACCGGGCTCGTTCCGTTCGTTCCCCGGACCGGGGAACGTGATCAGTAGCTTCAGCCGTAGGTTGTGCGTGTGGGGGCACTGCTGAGATCGATCTCGGCGGCGTCAACTCCGGCCGCTCCGGCCATCGCTTGGTTCAGGGCGCTCATGGCATCGTAGCCGTAGCCACCGAAGATCTTGGAGATCTTCCCGTCGGTTCCGATCTGGTAGGTGACGATCGACGTGCTGACGTCATAGGCGCCGATCACTGATTTTTCGCTGTCGGGCAGCAGGGGGTAGCTGGTGCTGAACTGCTCTGCCCAGTCGCTGATCCGGTCATCGGGCGCTGAGACCACGCCGACCAGTTTCACCTTCTCACCGTAGGCGGTACCCAGATCGTTGAAGAGTCCGGCCGCGCGCCGATTGTGCGGACAGCTTTCTTTCCAGAAAACGATGAACGCCGGGGCGTCCTTCGTCATGGATTTGACGGAGTAGGTGTCTCCATTGTCAGCGGTGATCTCGAACTCGGGGGCGGCCGATCCCTCCTGGATCCCGTCCTGCACAGGTGACGACATCCCGAGGGTGAAGATCATGAGCACGGCGGCGGATAGAGCGGTGTACAGGTGTTTCTTGTTCATCTTCACGCTCGCAAGGCATAGGGTGGATATTCTTGCCAGGAACAGTCTAAATACCATTACTGGAACTGTAAAGGTAATTAGGAGGCCAAAGTTATTTAGGAATCCAAATTAAAGTGGTATATTGTGGTCGGGGTTGGAGTGCGGATATACTGGCACAGGAGGTAATATATCATGACATATTCTACCATGACCTGTAAGTACATGAAGAAGTCGGGTATCAGCATTTCCCGGGCAGTGGTTCTGGCAATATTCATCGTTTCCGTCTCACTGGCTTTCAGCGGCTGTAAGAAAACGGTAACCGGATCGGACGAGCCGGCCGCGCCTCAATCGCTCCAGATCACGGTCGCGTCTCTCAGCAGCGTCATCATCACCTGGATAGACGCTTCTGATAACGAGACCGGCTTCGTCATCGAGATGGATCCGTACGGCGCAGCTGGTTACTCGGAGATCGCGAGCACGGAAGCGGGGGTTACCACCTATACGGTGACCGGTCTCGATCCTGATGACAACAACAGATACCGTGTCCATGCCGTGAACAACGACGGTGTAACCGTCGGCCACTACGTAGAAGATTTTTCTGCCTACAATCAGAACAATCAGCAGGTCTCCCTCTATGACTTTGAGGGGGATGTCATCATGCTCAATTTCGGAGCCTGGATGTGAGGAGCCTGCAGGAGTGAGGCTTCACTCCTCGAGGCGTTCTTCGACGACTACAGCAGCCAGGGATTCCAGATCATCGGGGTTATCCTCGATGGGGATCCGGCCGGCTGGGCCACCGAGTTCGGACTCTCCTTCCCGATCCTTGATGACAGCAGCCGGGCGATCTGGAACATGTTCGAGGAACGCTTTATCCCCCTTAACCTGGTGATCGACCGGGACATGTTCGTCCGGTATCGGGATACGGGTTTCTCCCATTCCGAGGTGGAAGCGGCGGTGCAGGCGAGTATTTCACCCTGATAATAACCTGCCGCGAGACAACTGAT
>JALGWK010000197.1 GCA_025774205.1 bacterium | reverse complement strand
TTGTTGATGCGTATATTATTGGAGGCGGCACCCGGACTCGAACCGGGGAATAGAGGTTTTGCAAACCTCCGCCTTAGCCACTTGGCTATGCCGCCCCATGTAGCGTGATAGCGCCCCGAAAGGGGGTGCACTCAAGATGCGGGGAATCGGATTCACTTTCAATATCAAAGGTGTACCGGTGTCCGGACGGATGCCTTCAACGATCTGTACATATTCATTTGTCCACCCCCTTGTGCCACCCCGGTTCCGATATTACTATATGTGACTTGACTGCCGATCGCCCACCCCGGAGATGAGGTTCCTGTGAGGCCTGAGGACCGATCTCTTTCGGCATACAGTGCCTGTTCTGAGTAACAACCTGTCGGACAGTTCGGTCCGCATACACGGAGGATGCAGTCATTTCTGACATTTTCGCAAAATGCAAAGAAGACGGGGGTTATTTCGGCCCGTTCCGTGTCCAGGGAGACAACTACTTCAGCCAGCCGATTCTTGAGGGCCCCGCCGGTCCCCATATGATCTTTCGCGGCAAGAAAGTACTCATCTGGTCGCTCAACAACTACCTCGGTCTATCCGGCCATCCCGAGATCCGGGAAGCAGTCGAGAAGACCCTGAACGAGTACAGCACCGGCAGCCCGATGGGTTCCCGGATGCTCACCGGTAACACCCCCCAGCACCTCGCTCTCGAAGAGCGGTTCGCCGACTACATGGGCAAGGAATCAGCCATGCTCTGGAACTACGGCTACATGGGTGTGCTCGGGGTAGTGGCGGCGCTGGTCGGTGAAGATGACATGATCGTCATCGACGCCCTGAGCCACGCCTGCATTTACGACGCTTCGTTCCTCTGTCGGGGACAGCGCAAAATCTTCCAGCACAACGACATGGAGCACCTCGAAGCGAAGCTGCGCCGGGCACGCGAGAACCACGATGGTGGTATCCTGGTCGTGACAGAGGGTGTTTACGGCATGACCGGTGACCTCGCTCCACTGCCCGAGATCTGCGAGCTCAAGGACAAGTACGGCGCCCGCTTCTTCATCGATGACGCCCACGGTTTCGGGATCATGGGTGAGAACGGTACCGGCGCGGCCGAGCACATGGGCTGCCAGGACCAGATAGATCTCCACTTCGGTACCTTCGCCAAGGGCTTCGCGGCGATCGGTGGCGTGACTGCCGGGCCGAAGGATGTCATCGACTACATCCGCTACAACGCCCGCACGAACGTGTTCGCCAAGAGCACGCCGATGGTGTACGTCACCGCGGTCGGCAAGGCCCTCGAGATCATGATCCGCGAGCCTGAGCGGCGCGCCCGCATGTGGGAGATCACCAACCGGCTCCAGAACGGCCTCAGGGAAGTCGGCTTCGACCTGGGGAACACCGGCTCACCCGTCACTCCCGTATACGTCCCGGCTGGCGACGTGGAGACGGGGATGGGGATGATCAAGGTCCTCCGGGAAGAGTTCGGTATCTTCGTCTCAGGCGTGATGTACCCGGTCGTTCCGAAGGGGACTATCCTCTTCCGGCTCATTCCGACCACGGCTCACACTGAGGAGGACGTCGACCGGACGATCGATGCCTTCGCGAAGATGGGCAAGATGATGGGTGTGCTGGGCTAGTTTGATGTTGCGTGACAGGGCACTTAAAGGGTCAGACCCAGGACGGTAGTCCTCCCAGCAGTATCCTGAAAACCGGTACTGCTATCAGGTAGGCGACGAGCGGTATCAGTATGGCGCCTATCCAGTTCATGGCGAACCCTGCCCGGGCCATCTCGGGCAGGGTTATCCTTCCGGAACCGAATACAATCGCATTGGCAGGAGTTGCCACCGGTAGCATGAAGGCGCACGAAGCCGACATGGTGGCCGGTATCATCAGGAGCAGCGGATCGGCCTGAAGTGCCACCGCGGTCGCTCCCATGACCGGCATGAAGACCGTCGCTGTGGCCGTGTTGCTGGTGATCTCAGTCAGGAACGTCATCAGCACGCAGACCAAGAGGACCATCAGCAACACCGGGATCTTCCCCAGCACCTGCAGTCGCTCACCGACCCAGGAAGCCAGACCGGTATCGGCGAACCCCCCGGCCAGCGCTATCCCGCCTCCGAAGAGGATCAGTACCCCCCACGGGATCCGTACCGCCCACTGCCAGTCGAGCAGGAAGTGCCCCTTCTTCAGATCGGTCGGGATCGCGAAGAGGAGGAGAGCGGCGCCGATCGCCACGGTGGCGTCGCTGACACCTTCCAGCCCGAGCAGGGTGCTCCAGCCGGAGATGGTCATGAAGCCGAGGTTGAGGTCGGCCCGCCAGACCCAGCCGATCGCGGTCAGCACGAAGATTATGCCGGTGCCGAGTTCACCCCGGGAGAGCGGTCCCAGTTCCCGGCGCTGCCGATCGAGAGCCTCCTGCCCGGCCTCCGAGACCGCCCCGGCCGGCACCTTGAAGGCGACCCGTGTCAGGTAGAACCAGGCGGTCGGCAGGAAGACGATCGTCAGCGGCAGGCCGACCATCATCCACTGGAAGAATCCGATCGGCGGAGCGTCGGGGTAGAGGGTGGAGAAGGTGCCGGCGAGCACGATGTTCGGGGGAGTACCCACCAGGGTGGCGATCCCGCCGATGAGGGCGGCGTAGGCGATCCCCAGCAGGAGGGCGGAGGCGGTTGCGTCAGCTTCCTCGGCCGAGACCGAAGGCTCCGGGTCAGATTCAGTGTCTGCAGCAGAAGTTTCCACCTCCACTGATTCGTCCTCTCGCCGGCCGGGCGGCGAGATCTCCAGGATCACCGCCAGCACGATTGGAAGCATCATCATCGCCGTGGCGGTGTCGGAGATCCACATGCTCAGGGCAGCGGTCGCGATCATGAACCCGAGGACGAGCCGCCTGCCGCCGGTGCCCACCCTGTTGACGATGAAGAGCGCGATGCGCCGGTGGAGGTTCCAGCGCTGCATCGCCATGGCGATGAAGAAGCCGCCCATGAAGAGGAGGATGTTCCGATTCATGTATGATGGAGCGGTCGCCGCGGTGCTCTTGACACTGAGGATGGGGAAGAGCACCAGGGGGAGAAGGGCGGTGGCCGCCAGGGGGAGCGCCTCACTGAGCCACCAGATCGCCATGAGTGCGGCCACGGCGAGCACCGCCTGGGCCGGGGTAGCCAGCGAAGGGATCGGGGCGACCAGAATGAGCAGGAAGACCGCGGGACCGATCACCAGGCCGAGGCGTCGACGGGTATCAAGGGTGTCGGATCGTATCCCGGGCAGACTCAGGGTCGGCGGGATCTCGGGAGCGCGCTTGATGGCCATGGTCCGGTGATAAATGAAAAACACCCCGCCGGTCAAGCGGGGTGCTGAAAGAAATGGAGCGAGAGACGGGACTCGAACCCGCGACAATCACGTTGGCAACGTGAGGCTCTACCAGCTGAGCTACTCTCGCCTGTCTGACCGGTCATGCCGGTCGACTACTGAAACTGCAATATAGATGATTCCGAATCAATTGGAAATTGGGCCTTGCAGGAAGCTTCGATCGCGAGCATGAAAAGGTGGAAAGATTCACGAAGCGTGCTGTCGGCTCGAAGGGGTACTATTGAGCCTGTCGGAACTGTTGAAACTGATGATCCCAGCCGGAGCCATCCGATGGCGAAAAGCAGAGATGATGATCCCCGCCGCCTCCTGAAGTTCCTTCCGTCGATCGAGGAACTCCTCTCCCGACTGGGTCGACGGGCGCAGGCCCTTCAGCCCGACCGTCGGGCCAACCTGGCCCGTCGGGTGGTCGCGCGTATGCGTTCGGAGATCGAGGAGGGGAGCTTCAGACCGGAATCGAAGGGAGAGGTTCTTCGCCGGGCAGTCCGTGAGGCTGATACTTCAGCCGCGGCGCTGCTGGGGATGCACCCGGTCCCGGTGATAAACGCTGCCGGGGTTATCCTCCATACCAACCTGGGGCGGGCGCCGCTGGCCCCCGAAGCGCTGCGCGCCATCAATGCCGCGGCCTCCGGCTACAGCAACCTGGAATACGATCTCGAGCGGGGTGAGCGGGGGAGTCGACTGGCGCACCTCGAGGAGATGCTCTGTGTCCTGAGTGACGCTCCGGCCGCGCTGGCGGTCAACAACAACGCCGGCGCCGTGCTCCTGGCCCTGAACACCATGGCGGAGGGCAAAGAGGTCATCGTCAGCCGCGGGCACCTGGTCGAGATCGGCGG
>JALGWK010000196.1 GCA_025774205.1 bacterium | reverse complement strand
CTGTCCTCCCGGGGCAGGAGCTGGGCGCTCTTCTCCACGATCGTGACATCTGAACCGAATCGCGCGAAGGTCTGGGCAAGTTCGCATCCGATCGGACCGCCACCGACAATCAGCAGGGAACGCGGCAGTTCAGTGAGCGAGAAGACCGTCTCATTGGTGAGATACCCGGCTTCTTTCAGGCCTTCAATGTCCGGCACCATCGGGGACGTGCCGGTGGCGATCACCGCTTTCCTGAAACGAAGGGCGGTGCCGTCGACATCTACAACGTCAGGTCCATCGAACCGGCCGGTCCCCAGAAACACATCCACCCCGAAGGATCGGAACCGCTCGACGGAATCGTGGTGGCTGATCCCGGCCCGCAGGCGACGCATCCGTTCCATGACCGCGGGAAAGTCGACTTCCGGCTCACCGGCCACCCGGATTCCGAACTCCGGAGCGTTCCTGATATCGGCCACAACCCGTGAGGAACGGATGAGAGCCTTGGAAGGGACACAGCCGTAGTTCAGGCAGTCCCCACCCATCAGGTAGTTCTCCACCAGCGCTACCCGGGCTCCTACCGTCGCCGCGCCCATCGCCGTCACCAGGCCGGCGGTGCCGCCGCCGATGACGACCAGATTGTATGCCTCAGCCGGTTCGGGATTCACCCAGTCGGAAGGATGGGTGTGTCCAACCAGCTCCCTGTTGAACTCGTCCTCCGGCAATACGGTCACTCGATCAGCCATCAGATATCGTTTCCTCTCCTGACTTCAGTTTCTTGCGCGCCTGGGCAACCAGAACGGTGATCAATCCCAGCATGACTACCAGTACCGCTATCAGGCCGAAAGGTATCCGTCCCTCCGAGAGAGTGCTGGCCACCGCGTCGGTACCGACCACGTAGAGGACGGTACCGGGCAGCATGCAGATCCAGGACCAGAGGAGATAGGTCCGGAAGGGCACCCGGGTCAGTCCGAACCCGTAGTTGAGGAGATTGAACGGGAAGAGCGGTACCAGCCGGGTGATGGCCACGATGATGGTTCCGTGCTCTTCGGTCAGGCGGTCGAGCTTCTGAAATTTGGCGTTATCGGCCAATCGGCCGGCAATTGATTCGCGAGCCATGTACCGCGCGATAAGAAAGGCAAGGCCGGCTCCGATGGTCGAACCGACACTCACCGATAGCACCCCGACAAGAGAACCGAAGAGCAAGCCGCCCATTATTGTGATCACCGATCCGGGAACCGCGAAGATCACGGCCGCTATATAGATGATGATGTATGCCACCGGACCGAGAGCTCCCAGGGAGAGAATCCATTCCCGCAGTTCACCGAGCCGGTCTCCCACGTGGAGGACCCTGGCCAGCACCATGAAAGCGATCAGCAGTACGCCCAGCATGATCGGCTTCCAGAGACTCTGCCTGGAACTCGGGGCTGCTGCCGTGAGCTCGCCTGTGTTCGATTGTGTCCCGCCCATCACGTCACCCTCTCTTCTGCTCGTTGAGACTCCAGTCATACTCGAGGTACTTCACCCGGTAGGAGCCATCCCTGAGCCAGGCCCCGTCACTGCCGTCCAGAATCCGTGAGATGTAATTGAGCACTGCTCTTTCCGGGGCCTTGTGCCCGGTGAAGGCGGAGGCCGGCAGCCAGCTCGCTTCGAAATCGCGCCCGAACCACTTGAATATAGAAGAGAGCCAGACCTGCCCCTTTTCCCGGTCGATGAAGAAGTTCTTCGATCGGCCCAGGAACCGGGCAGCCTGCTCCCTCAACTGCTCCTCCAGCCTCGGGCCCTCATATGGCTCACGGCGCAGGAAGGGACAGCTCACGGCTGCGCAGACCAGGGCCATGTGGATCCCGGGGACTGAGAATTCCTGCCTCAGTATCTCGTGCTCTATCTGGTCCAGGGTCAGTTCACGGCCCATCACCGGCCAGGTTATCCTGGTCCAGACACCGGGGATCTGCCTGATGCTGCCGGCCGGATATCGCACGGCCCGCAGTCCGGAAGCCCTGATCGGATAATGATCGATCACGCTCTTCAGTGTCAGGGCGTTATAGGTATTGATCCAGAAGGCGACCCGGTCGTTCTCGCTCCAGGTCCGGTACTCGCTCTCCGGCAGCAGGGCCAGCTGGGTAATGAAGACATCCAGCCGGTCGCTGTTGTCTTTCAGGGCCCGATAGTCCACTTCACCCTCAACGTTCACATATTCGGCAAGCACCTGCCCGTACCCGGTGAAAGAGAGGTTGCCTTCAGCCCGGGAGCTGACAGTGAGGACTCCTGATGACATCAGGAAGACAGAGAACACCACGAGACTGTGTCCCATCATCGACTCCCTTCCACAGTTGTTTTAAACGTCAGGAATGAGCTCTCAGAGGAGGGCTCCCGCGCAGGAAGATCCCGATCCTGCGGTACATCCGAAGCAGTGCATTCCGGTCGCTATCACACGACCCTCGAGCAATCCCGGTTCGAGGCCTCTTATCGAAACTGTCTCTTCATCTCCAATTGGAAGACCAAGGGCCAGGTTGAAATCGCAATCGTAGATAGTACCGTCCCACCCGATGCTGATCTGGTGGCGACACATCAGATTATCAACCGTGTGACAGTTGAATCCATCCACGAGGAGCTCCATGTATTCATCGGCTTTCTCGTCACGATCGAGATCCCGCCAGAAGCGACCGATCGGCATATTCGTGATCGTATACAGTTTTGTGAACTCGATGCCGAATCTCTCATTCAGCTCTCTTCGATAGTCCGCCTCGAGCTGTGCCTGGTCAGGCGGCAGGAAGGGACCACCCGGATTGTAGACAAGACTCAGAGGCAACTCGGGATCAATACCATACCCAAGGGTGTTGAGCTTCTGCAGCACCTCCACACTCTTCTCGTAGGTGCCCGACCCCCTTTGCTTGCAGACATTCTCCTCCAGGTAACAGGGCATCGATGCCACCAGATGAACCTGATGATCTCGCAGGAACTCAGCTGTGTCATCCAATCCCGTTTCCAGCATGGCCGTGAGATTCGTCCGGACCTGCACAGGGTGACCCTCTTGCCTCAACGCGGTGACGAATTCCCTGAAATGAGGATTTATCTCGGGGGAGCCACCGGTGATGTCGACCAGACCAGGTCGTATGAGGTTCGCCGCGGTCACGACCGCCTGCATCGTTTGCCTGTCCATCTCTTCGGTACGTTCGGGACCGCAGGCCAGATGGCAGTGAACACAACTCATATTGCATCGCAGACCGATGTTGACCTGCAGGGTGTCGGTCTGTCCTGCCGTCAACTCCAGGTTGCAGTCTTCCTGGACTCTGGTCACGAATGCATTCATATGATCATATTCCCCTCTGAGCGTCCGACTCGATTGTTCGGATTGCAAACTGTTTGTGCAAGTCGAAACCGCATCCTTACCGAAATACTGTTCAATTCTGCAGATCCATCGTCGGCTCGGGAAGTCCTGGCAACATGCACTCCATCAGATAGTGGTCAGAATATCAGCAGCTGGTCCGCCCTGGGCCGCCAATCCTGCATGGTGCTGCTGCTGACCCCCCAGAACCGGGTGGGACTGTAGAGGAATATCCATGGCGCGTCATCGGTGATCAGCTCGAAGATCTCCCGATAGATCGTCTGCCGTTCTGAAGCGTCGAAGGTGGCCGCCGCTTCCCCGATCAGCTCGTTCACCCGCGGGTTGTCGTAGCCCTCCCACCAGGGACCGCGGAGGTTCGACGAGATCTTCTCCCTCAGCACCCGCCAGGTACTGCGGGGACTCGAGTCGAAGCAGCAGGCGTCGTTGATCCGTTTCTCGCGGACCATCTCGGAGTATGCCGCCCGGTCCTCGTGCACGACGATCTCCACCGAGATCCCCACCTCGCGGTATTGCTCTGCCATCATCCGCGCCAGCTCGGGCGCCTCATTCGGCATCGCCGCCGGGATGTCGAGGACCAGGTCGAGTCCGTCAGCGTACCCGGCCTCAGCCAGGAGTGACCGGGCCCAGTCGGGATTATGGGGATAGACCGGCGTTCCCGGGTCGTAGCCGAAGTGATGCGGCGTCAGATACCCGCTCAGCCGGGTCGCCGCGCCTCCCTTCACTTCCGCGATGATGGCATCGACGTCGAGGGCGTAATTCAGGGCCTGCCTCACCCGGCGATCGGTACACGGTCCCTGGAGGGCGTTGCACATGAAGATGATGCAGAGACCGCTATCCAGTGCATGGGTCAGGGCGCTCCCCGCCTCATCGATCTG
>JALGWK010000195.1 GCA_025774205.1 bacterium | reverse complement strand
GTCCCCGCGAAGAGGGCCAGGAAGAACAGGAATCTGATCTTCGCGGACCTCTCAGGTAGATGGGGGGCCTTCATTCCCGTCATCGGATACTCTTCCTCGCAGACTGAAAGAGATTCATGCCGGCTGCTGGTTCGGTTTAACCGCGCTCGAATGTACTGTTCAGTCGGAGCCATGCAAAACAGAAACTCCTTCGAATATCCTCTTACCTGCCGTCCTCCTGTCCCGTTATAGTGTCCCCCACACCACAGGAGGCTCATCATGAAGATGGATGAAGATGGTTCTGAACATCGTCGGCACGCTGTTCATCATGGCCATATGAGGGGGCCTTATCTACGTCGTGTGCGTAGTCTGGCCCTTCCACGCGAGTAAGGCTGTCGGATTCTGGGTCGGGGGCATCTGTGCCTTCGGGGTCATGATCCAGAGCACCGTCCGGATAGTGAAGACCGGTTCCGCGTTTCAGACGAAGGCGGGCGGTTCAGATAATACCTGGTAAACCGGTACAGCCGGATCGGCTCGAATCAGTAACCTGACACCTGTAACAGGGGAGCGCTCATCGTGCGCATGAAGACCTTTCCGATATTCATCGTCTTCTTCATCATGGGGTTCGGCGACGCCGTGGGGACCCTGGTCGGGTTCGTGCAGGAGGAATTCAGCATCTCGCCCTTCATGGCCGGCCTGCTCCCCTTCTTCGGCTTCCTCGCCTTCGGGATATTCTCGGTGCCCTTCGGGATCATGGGCGGGCGGAAGGGGAAGAAGTACGTCCTCATCTTCGCGCTGATCCTGGTGACCATCGGGGAACTGATACCGGTCATCTCCGTTGCCAGCTACGCCTACGTCCTGGGGGCGATCTTCCTGATCGGGGTCGGGATGACGGCCCTCCAGGTGGCAGGCAATCCGATCATGCGCGATGTTTCTCCGTCGGGGATGTTCTCGCGCAACCTCACCTTCGCGCAGTTCATCAAGAGCATCGGATCCAACACCGCTCCCTACCTGGTGCCGCTGGTGGTTGCCATCGGGCTGGCGAAATGGACCGGGATCTTCACGATCTACGCCATCGTGGCCGGGATCACCCTCCTGATCGTGTTCACCATGAAGATCGAGGAGACCGAACAGGAGGAGCCGGACAATACGGTGAGCATCCGTTCCAGTTTTGCGCTGCTGAAGGAGCCGTTCGTCCTGATGATGGTGCTGGGGATCTTCTTCTACGTCGGCGCCGAGGTGGGGCTCAACTCCTGGATCGCCACCTTCCTGACCGACCGGTTCGGATTCGACCTCAAATCGATGGCGACCCTCGGGATAGGCTTTTTTCTGACCGCGCTCGCCATCGGCCGTCTCATGGGCTCGATCGTGCTCAACTTCCTTACCCCGCAAAAGTTCTTCCTTTATACCTCGATCCTCGGGGTGGTCGGCATCCTGGGGATGTTCACCGGCTCGCAGACGCTGGTCCTGATCTCGATCTTCATCGCCGGGCTGGCCTTCGGGAACATCTTCCCGCTCATCTTCTCGATCCTCATCGACTCAAAGCCGGAGCGCTCCGACGAACTTTCCGGCCTCATGGTGATGGCCATCGTCGGGGGGGCGCTCATCCCGCCGATCATGGGACTGATCGCCAATGCCTCGATCACGCTCAGCTTCGTAGTGCCGCTGGCGATCTTCGTCTACATCACCTTCCTCGCTGTCTACACCGGTGGCAGAAAGGTCGCCGATGAAACTGTATGAGGACAGCCGGGCGGTGATGACCCTCGACGCGGGAGGGACGAACTTCGTCTTCGGCGCGATCCGCGGGGGGAAGGAAGTGGTCGATCCGGTCACGCTCCCGTCAGCGGGAGATGATCTGGATCAGAGTCTCACGAACATCCTTGAGGGATTCTCACAGGTGGTGGTTCTCCTCGGGGAATCACTCGATGAGCGACCGGTCGCCATCAGCTTCGCCTTCCCCGGGCCAGCCGACTACGAGCGGGGGGTGATCGGCGACCTTGGAAATCTGCCCGCCTACCGGGGCGGAGTGCCGCTCGGGGCGATCCTCGAAGACCGCTTCGACCTGCCGGTCTTCATCAACAACGACGGCGACCTCTTCACCTTCGGCGAGGCGATCGGCGGTTACCTGCCCTGGCTGAACCGCCTGATGGAAGATGCCAACAGCCCGAAACGTTTCCGGAACCTGCTCGGTGTCACTCTCGGGACCGGGTTCGGCGGCGGCATCGTAACCGACGGCCGGCTCCACATCGGTGACAACTCGGCTGGGGGTGAGATATGGTGCCTGCGGAACCGGGTGATGCCCACCACCACCGCGGAGGAATCGGTGAGTATCCGGGGGGTGCAGCGTTCCTACGCGGCCGCGACAGGACTCGATCCCGACGCTGCTCCCAGCCCGAAGGAGATATATAGAATCGGGATGAGCGAGGTGGAGGGAGCGGAAGAAGCTGCCCGAAACGCCTGGCTGGAGTTCGGCCGGGCGCTGGGTGACGCCCTGGCCAACGCCGTCACCCTGATCGACGCGCCGATCGTGATCGGCGGCGGGGTGGCTGGCGCCCACGAGCTCTTCCTTCCGGCGGTGGTGGAGGAGATGAACACCGGCTTCGTTTCTCCCGAAGGGGATGAGATTCCCCGGATGGAACTGCAGGCGTTCAATGTCGAGGACGATGGGGAGCGGCTCGCCTTCTGCCATGCTGAGGCGAAGGAACTTGCCGTCCCGGGAAGCGACCGGACCGTGCCCTGGGATCCCCTGAAACGGGTCGGAGTGGGCATCACGAAGCTCGGCACCAGCCGGGCGACCGCGGTCGGCGCTTACGCCTTCGCGCTGGCCGAACTTGATCGGGTGTAAAAACTACTTCGTTGTATAACGGTCGGTCTGGTCGAAGAAGATGATCGCCCTGTAGCCGGCCTTCACGACCGCGCTGTGGGGCTCCCCCTCCTCCAGGTAGAACGATTCACCTGCAGTGTAGGTCTGTTCCCGGCCCCACGCGTTGAGCGTTACTTCTCCAGCCAGCACGTGTTCCCACTGGCCTTTGTGCTGGTGTTCCGGCACATCGGTATCATCGGCGAAGCGAAGGAATGCTACCTGCTGATTCTCACCCTGCAGGAGGTATCCGGTCACACCATCGAAGGGGACATCGATGTCGGGCAGGCCGGCGATGAAGGGAGGGAAGTCGTCCATGGTCAGATCATCCTCATGGCTGGGGTGAATCGCTGACTAATGAATATACTCTGCCAACCGCTTTCCGGAGTCGGGCTCAGGTGCTACCCTGTTCGTGGTGATCGTGATGAACGGTCCTGGTGGCTGGTCGGGTGGCAATCGAGGCGTCGGGAGCGCGCCGTGAGGAGGAGGAGGCAGTCATGCGTCTGTGGAACCGGAGGGAATTCGTGAAGACCTCGGCGATGGGGGTGGCGATGACGGCCGGACGGCTGGGCTGGCCGGTCCCCGCGTCAGCCAAAGTGAGCCTCGTCACGGTCGGGGAGGGGGGTCGTGAGGAAGCGATCCGCACGGCGGTGGACCTGGTCGGAGCGCCGACCTTCAACGGACAATACGTCGCTCTGAAACCGAACTTCAACAGCGCCCACGCCTATCCCGGCGGCACACACCCGGACACCCTCGATGTGATGGTGCGCATGATCAAGGGAGCCGGAGCCGATCGGGTGGTGGTAGCCGACCGCAGCGGGATGGCGAACACGAGGGAGGTCTACCAGGAGAAGGGCGTCTTCGAGCAGGCCGAGAAGCTCGGCTTCGAGACCCATCCGCTCCACGACCTGCCGGCTGAAGGCTGGACCGCCGTGGAGCATCCCGATCTACACTGGAGCCAGGGCTACTACCTGGGAAGCATCTTCAAAGAGGTCGACGCCATCGTCCAGACCTGCTGCCTCAAGACCCATGGCTTCGGAGGGCATTTCACCCTGTCGCTCAAGAACACAATCGGCATGATAGCCGGCGATGTTCCAGGGGTTGACCACCGCTTCATGCGGGAACTGCACTCATCACCTGATCAGCGGATCATGATCGCCGAGGCGAACCTCTGCTACCAGCCGGAGCTGATCGTCATGGACGCCATCGAGTGCTTTACCGATCGCGGACCCCACGAAGGTACCCGGGCCACGCCGAACGTGATCCTGGCCAGCACCGACCGCGTCGCCATCGACGCCGTCGGGGTGGCGATCCTGAGAGAGAAGGGGACCACCGATGAGGTCTCGCAGGGCAGCATCTTCGACCTCGAACAGATCAGGCGGGCAGCCGAACTGGGGATCGGGATCGACCGCCAGGAGAACATCGAGTTCGTGACCAAACCGGGAGAGAGTGAGGCCTACGCGCGGAAGCTCAGGGGTTTTCTGCAGGCCTGACAGACCACCATTCAGTCGAAGCAGGATATGTCGTTCTCGACCGCGGTGAACTGCATGGATGGACGGGTGCAGAAGGAAGTCTTTCGGTTCTGCCGTTCCCGCTTCCTGTCGAAATACGTCGATATGATCACCGAGCCGGGTCCCAACCGGATCCTGGCAGAGCAGGACCCTCCCCACCTGGTCGAGTCGATCCTCGCCCGGATCGACATCTCGATCGAGAAGCACGCTTCGAAGGGTATCGCCGTGGTCGGTCATCACGACTGCGCCGGCAACCCGGCCGGCGAAGAGATCCAGAAAGAGCATCTCGAGTATGCGGTCAAGTTCCTGCGGGAACACTACCCGTCAGTCGAGGTGACCGCCCTCTGGGTTAATGAGAAGTGGGATGTGAAAGAAGTCCCTTTTTAGTTCGGCGGAATCTCCCTGCCGAGCGTCCTCCCCTTGTCGATGGCCGGCACACCCTCACTGATCCAGAGTGGAGCGGGGGCCCCCGTCAGGAAGTGGTCGAAGTACTGCTGCAGGCGCACCGCCCAGTCCTTCTTGTTCGGCCAGGTAATCGGCCAGTGGGGCTGTTCGTTGTAGGTGATCATCCAGACCGGCTTCTGCAGCCGACGCAGGGCCACGAAGAGCTCGATCCCCTGTTCCCACGGCACCGCGCCATCCTCGTCGTTATGCATGATCAGCAGCGGTGTCTCGACCTTGTCGGCCCAGAAGATGGGTGAGTTCTCGATGTAGCGGAACGGCATCTCCCAGATGGTCCCGCCGATCCGGCTCTGGGTCCACTCGTACTGGAAGGAGCGGGAGAGACCGCTCCCCCACCGGATTCCCCCGTAGGCGCTGAACATGTTGGAGACCGGCGCGCCCGCCTCGGCGGCCTTGAAGAGGTTCGTCTTCGTCACCATGTAGGCGATCTGGTAGCCGCCCCACGAGTGCCCCGCGGTCCCGATGTTGTCGGTGTCCACGAAGCCTTCATCGATCAGCATGTGCACGCCGGGGATGACCGAGTTCATGGCGCTCTCACCCGGGTATCCGTCGGTGTAGTGAATGTCGGGAATGAAGACCAGGTAGCCGCGGCTGGTGTAGAAGGTGTAGTTGATGATCGACCGGTGCGGCTCCGGCATCCAGTGCCGGTGGAGGTTGTCGGAGTTCTTCTCGTAGAAGGTCACCATCATCGGGTACTGCCGGTCGGGATCGAAGTCGTCAGGCTTGTAGAGGATGCCGTCGTGCGGCCGGCCGTCGACCGAAACCCAGTGGACCAGCTCGGCGGTGCCCCACAGGTACTCCTCCTGTTGCGGATTGGCGTTGCTCACCTTCCTCCAGTCGCCGAACTGCGGACCGGTGGTCCACAGGTCGGGGAACTCGATGAAACTCTGCCGCGTGAGAAGCATGATATTCGCGTCTTTGGCTTTCACCGGACTGGAGTAGGAGTAGTTGTCCATGTGAAGCTGGTGTGGTGCCAGCGTTCCGGCCACGCGGTCGGTCGAGAAACCCGAAGCCTTGATCCGCGTGTGGAAGGTCCTGAGCAGGATATCTTCCCGCGGATTGATCGTTTCGGCCTCCGGATCGAGCCGGATGTAGCGGTACTGGAGGCCCTGGTTGCGGCCGATTCCCTCTGTCACGCACCTGGCACCCGACCGGCCGGTGGGATCGAGCGCCCAGATGTCGAAGGCGTCATAGACCAGGAAGAGCCGGTCATTGTCGGTCCAGCCGGCACTGCCGTAGGAGCCGGCCGGCATGGGGGTGTCGTGTAATTCGTTGTAAAGGGGGAAAGGGATCCCCGCCGAGAGGTGCCGGCTCTCCATGGTCTCGAGGTCGGTGGAGAACCACTGCTGCTCCTGGTAATCCCACCAGACCAGGTAGTTTCCGCCCGGGGACATGCTCACCTGCCGCTGGTCGCCGTCCATCACCAGGGTTCGTTCGCCGGTGGCGATGTCCACGAGGTAGACATCGACGAGACTCGGGTATTCCCATGAGACCGGGTTCTCATAGGGAACGCTGGTGATAGCGAGCCCGACCGGCGCGTCACTGTGCTGGTTGATCGAGACGTTCGGTACCTCCTCGTCGGCAAGCTGGACGATCCGGCCGCTCTCCAGGTGGATAACCGCCCGGTAATTCCGATCCCGGTCCCGATTGACCTCGAGGAGCTGCTGCGGCTGGAGTCGGGTATCCTGCCAGTGCCAGATGTCGAGTACCACTTCGCTCTCCTCAGAATCCTCCCCGAACACCGGTTCGGTGTCGCGGTGGGGAGCGGTGCCGAAGAAGAGGCGTTCGCCGCTGCGGGAGAAGGCGACCGAACCGTTTTCGCTCACTAACCAGCCTTCGGGGATGCCGGCCGCTCCGTCCATGGCGACCGCTTCCGCGGCGCTCTCGCCGGCCTGCCAGTGATAGAGGGTGACGGCGGTTTCTTCGGTCCCCGCCTCCTCCTGTGCTTCACCCTCATCCTCATCGCTCCCGGCCTCCACCGGCTCCTCATCGGGGTTGAAGAGGAAGGCCACCCGGTCGCCCTCCTCGGAGATGGTCATCCGCTGATAGGAGCCGTTGCCGGTCAGCAGGGTGGTGACATCGTCCGAACCGGTCTCGACGGCGTAGATCCCGTCGGTCTCCCCGGTCGGGGTGCGGGTGGCATAGACCAGCAGGTCCCCGTCCTCGCTGAAGGTGTAGCTGGTGACATGGGCGAAACTCCGCTCGGTGCCGTCGCGGTAGTTCCGCAGGATGAGTTCGGTGCCCGGGCGTCCCTCCTTGCGCGGGGCTTCTTCCCCGGTTTCCACCGCCTCGGTCTCGGCCTCCTCCGCCCCTGCTTCAGCCTCCTCGCCTGTCTCATCCGGTACCGGCGCTTCCATCAGGTAGGCCAGGTAATGAGTCGATTCGGCGGGGAGCTGATAGGACCGGACCCGGTCGATCTCGAACTTCTGAGCCGTCCCGTAGAGGAGGTCCATGACGACCAGCTTCTTCTTCGGCTGCTCGGCCGGCTCGAATTCCGCTTCCCGGGCCGCCTCCATCTCCGCCTCGGTCGGCTCGAGCAACCAGGCGACCATCCGACTGCCCGGCCCGAACCGGGCCGAGGTGCCGTTGAGGACGGTGTATTCGGTATCTGCGATCAGGCTCTTGATCTTCAGCGTCACGTCGCCGCCGTCCTGCGGCGCCAGGGTGTAGAGGACCCAGCGCCCGTCGGCGGAGATGGCCTGACCCTGCAGGCGGTTCCAGTCGTCGTAGACGGAATGGTCGAGGGGCCGCTTCGGCTGATCCTGGGCCGCGGCCGGGACAGGACCGGCCGTGAAGAGGGCGATCGTGAAGAGATAGGACAGCGAGATACCGGATCTGATCTTCATGGCTCTCTTTCCTGACGGGACACGGTAACGGTTCACGTAATGATTCAGATGATGGCGCTACCTATTATGTAGTCGTTATTCACCCTCATGCGCAAACAGTGAGGCTGTTCGTGACGCCTGACGATCACAGCGTATACTATGCGGTGGATACACCACACCGGGGATCGAAGGAGAACTACATGGA
>JALGWK010000194.1 GCA_025774205.1 bacterium | reverse complement strand
TGCCGACAAAAATATTGAAGTATTAGAGCGAACTCCCGCAGGGATCTATAACGGACTCCCCGTCAGCCATTCGTAGATGGCGCGGTAGCGGCGGGAGGTTTCGGTGACGATCTCCTCGGGGAGCTCCGGGCCGGGCGCTGTCTTGTCCCAGTCGAGGGTCTCCAGGTAATCGCGCACGTACTGCTTGTCGAGACTCGCCTGTGCCACGCCGATGGTGTATGTGTCCGCCGGCCAGAAGCGCGAAGAATCGGGGGTGATCGATCAGGATCAGTTCCCCGTCGAGGAGACCGAACTCGAATTTCGTGTCGGCGATGATGATCCCCTTCTCAGCGGCCTCGGCGGATCCCGTCATGTAGATCTCGATCGAAAGATCACGCGCCTTCCGCGCGATCTCGGTTCCCACCAGCGATTCCATCTTCTCAAAGGAGATGTTCTCGTCGTGATCGCCCTGTTCGGCCTTGGTGGCGGGGGTGAAAATCGGTTCAGGAAGCCGGCTCGACAGTTCGAGTCCGGCGGGGAGCGCGATCCCGCTGGTGGAGGAGGTCGCCTGGTAATCCTTCCAGCCCGATCCGGCCAGGTAACCGCGGATGACGCATTCCACAGGGAGGGGCTCGGCCTTCCTGACCAGCATGCTCCGCCCGGTCAGCAGATCGGCATGGGCTCTGGCCTCCTCGGGATACTCAGCCGGATCAACGGAGATCATGTGGTTGGGAACAATCGACTCCATGCGGGAGAACCACCAGGCGGAGATCTGGGTCAACACCTTCCCCTTGTCGGGGATCGGGGAGGGCAGGATGACATCGAAGGCCGAGAGGCGATCGCTGGCCACGATCATCATCCGGTCATCGAAATCATAGATGTCACGGACCTTGCCCCGGCCGATCAAGGGGATCCCCTGCAGTTCTGTTGAGTAGACCGGTTCCATCTACATCTCCTTCTGTTTCTCTGGTTCTTCAGGGTCTGCTTTCCGGCTCTCGGTGACCCATGCCCGCACCACCCCTCCGGGATCTTCAGCCTCGAAGACCGCCCGGGAGCAGGCGGTCCCGGCCGCGCCCATCTCCAGGGCGGTAGCGGCATTCTCCGGGGTGACGCCGCCGGTTGCAAGAATCGGCACCCAGCCGTCAGCGCAGATCGCGGCCAGGGCATCCACGCCCACGGAGGCCCCATAGCGCTCTTCATCCGGGGAGTCGAAGACCGGGCCGAAGAGGACGAAATCGGCGGTCCCGGCCGACGCCCGGGCTACATCGGCCCGATCGTGCGCGGTGGTCCCGACCAGGAAATCATTCCGCTCCAACCGAAGAGCAAGTTCCCGGGCAGCTTCGGGATGGAGGTCGCGTTCACCAAGCACAACCCCGTGCGCGCGCATGGCCAGAGCCACATCGAGGTGGCCTTTCACGATCACGCGGGCCAGGGTGGAATTTGCCATGGCCAGAAATTCCGAGGTGAGTCCGGCCAGTTCGCGGGAGGAGACATGGGTTCCCTGCAGCTGGATCGCGTCGATCCCTGATTTCAGTGCCGCGCGTACGATCCGGATCGTCTCTTCGCGACCGTACCGTTCGATATCGGCGATCAGATAGGTGCGCATCAGCACGTTCAGGACTCCACCTCCCCGTCAGATCAACATGATACACAGAGCCTGTGACCAGCCAATCCGAACCGTGAGCGTCAGGAGCCTGTCGGAGTAACCGAGGACAGGGCACTAAGGTCTGGTGATGATGGTGATATTGCCGCTGAAGGCGGTCAGCTCGACCCGGGCGACAGGATCGAGGTACTCCCCCCGCAGGGATCTCCGACTGGTGGTCTCACCCGTCAACACCAGTTCGAGGGGGGTGGAGATGCTGCCCGAGATCGTACTCAGGTTCACGCTGAAACCGGTCCCGCCGAAGGCGGTGAACTCGATATCACCGGAATGACTGGAGAGCCGGACATGGCCTCCCGCGCCGAGTCGTCCTTCCCACCGGATCGTACCACCGGTGTTGTTGGCTTCGACGTCGATCGGCATGTCTCCCCGGATGGTGATGTCACCCGAGACGCAGGTGGCCCGGATCGGTCGTCCGATGTCGGTCAGTTCGATGTCACCGGAGGCGGATCCCGCCACGACCGGACCCCCGACTTCACGGACCGTCATGTTCCCGCTCATGGTGTCCAGGTCGACGGTCCGATCCACCTCCCGCACCGTTATCGATCCTGACGTGCTCCTGACATTGATCCGCACGTCCACCGGGACCTCCACGATGTAAGAGATCCGGAGTCGGGTTGGTTCACTGTCGCTGCCGGTCACCTGTCGCACGACCGCCGCGTCAGGATGCCGGGTGATCACCTCGACCGAGGAGTCATTCTCGGTCACGGAGAATGAGAGTGATCCCATAAGGGTCTCTGCCGCACTCCGGCTCCCGGTTGTCACTTCCTTAACGGCGCGGATCCGGATCATCCGGCCGGTCGTGCCGGTGACCGTGATATCTCCGTGTGAGTTGACCAGTCGGAAGATCCCGTCGGCGCGCAGCGGGACCTGACGCTCCGAGGTCACCGTGTACGGCTGCTGCGGATGATCGATCGGTCGTGCCGGAGGGATTCCCGCGGCGGCACTCGTGAGGCAGAAAAAGACCCCGATGGCCAGGATGGCCGCCGGGGTCAGTCGCAGGTAATTCTTTTTTGAACCGGGATTCAGCATCGAATGGCACCGCCGGGGCCGGTCTACCGCTCGCTCAGGCCGGCCCGGCGAGTGCCCCCCGACTGCCGTGCCGGCTACCGGGGATGTATTCTGACGCTTCCCGAACCGGTGTCAATGTAAATGCGTCCGTTCCCTCTCCCGATGGTGCCGCGGATGTAATCACGCTCCCGCCGCTGGTAATCGATCGGAACGTCGATGTTGATTCCGCCCGAGCCGGTGTCGATCTCCACGTTGGCGTTGAGATCACGGGGAACGCGCACCGTCACTCCGCCCGAACCGGTGTCGATCACCAGGTTCCGCACATCTGAAAGCAGGCCGAGAGTGACGCCGCCGCTGCCGGTATCGAGCTTGATGTCGTCGGCCCTGACATCATCAACATTGATTCCGCCCGAACCGGTGTCGATCTCCAGCCTGACCGCCTCGATGGCGTTGCCGGTGACACGACCCGAGCCGGTGTCGACGCGCACATCCTCACCGCTGACGCTGCTCATCCTCACCCCGCCGGAACCGGTATTCACGTCGAGGTCCCCGTCGATTTCGCTCACTTCGACTCGGCCGGAGCCGGTGTCGACCACCAGGGAGCCCGTTACCTTGTGGGCAGTGACCTGGCCGCTATGCGTGTCGAGACGGAAATCGCCGTTGATGTTCTCGGCATCGATCCGCCCCACGCCGATGTAGATCTTCACCGCTTTGCCATCGGGTATCTTGATCGTGAGGTCGGCGTGAGCCTCGAGACCGCCCCGGCCTCCCAGCAGACCACCGGAGACGACGACCCGGCGGGTGCCTGCCGCGTTGCCCCCGAAGCGTCCATCACGTCTGACATTGACGGTCGATCGGGAACCACGGTTGAGCTCGCGATACACGACCCGATCGTCGGGATATATGATCCGCAGTGTCATATCCCCGTTGATCTGCCCGGTCTCGATCGTCAGGGCGTCAGCATCCTTCCCACCCCGGTTGACCTCGACAACGACTTCAGAACCACTTCCCCGTTCCACGCTGACCTGCCCGGCCAGGTTCCAGATCGCCACGCTCTCTCCCGCGAGCGAATGGCTCCGATCCTGCTGGGCCGATACGGGAGTGGCCACGGTCCCCACCGCCATCACAACGGCCATCATCCCGAAAGCAACGAGGTTCTTCCGGATCATTCCGGACCTCCATGCAAGAGTATCCATTACGTCAACATCCCCCTCAATTCATGGCGGGTGACAGGACGAATATCACTACCTCAGATACGCAGTTCCGGGTCCGGGGGTTTCATTTCACGCCAACAGCTTCACATTGACACCTGGCGTCCGACGCATCGACCTTATCAGGCGCCAGCCTGATGAACGCGAACCGACGGAGGTTCTCCTGTGACGCATCCTTCCGGATCCCATGGACATACTGTCCTCCCCTCATCCCGGAAACCGATTCTGCCGCTCCTGACCGTCGCGGCTGTCGCACTGTTCATGCCATTGATCACACCCGCGCCAACCATCGCCCAGGCCGGGAGTCGGAACATCAGCCGCGGACTGCCGCTGGGAAGCGAGACCGGCCGGCTGCTGCTGGAGGAGCTCTCCGGCGAGATCGCCTGGCACCATGTCAGGGAAATCGCGCAGTTCCACCGGATACAGGCCTCCCCGATGATGCGTGAATCGGCCGATTACGTGCTGTCACAGCTGCAGGCCTGCGGTCTGGCCGACGCTGTGATCGAATCGTTCCCCTCCGACGGACGACGGTCGTATCTGACCAGGCTCTCACCCGTGCCCTGGACCATCGACGAGGCCGAACTGTGGCTGGTCGCCCCCACCCGGAAGCGCCTGACGCGGTTCAGCGAGATCGC
>JALGWK010000522.1 GCA_025774205.1 bacterium | reverse complement strand
GCGGGGGGCGGCGCTCACGGGCCGGCCGTACCTGGCCCGGTCAGCCGAGGAACATTCCGGCCCGCACATGCCGTGGTTCTGGGAGGGGGAACTGCAGGGCGGGGGAGTGCTGAATGACATGATGTGCCACTCGGTTGAAGTCGCCCGTTTCCTGCTGACACCGCCCGACGCTCCCCGCGACATTCTCACTCCGGTGAAAGTAACTGCCCATACTACCTGCCTGAAGTGGCAGGAAGATCGGTACGTAGAGCAGCTGAAAGAGATGAGCGACGGGAAACTCGATTACGCCAACCGTCCCGCCGAAGATTACGCCCGCGGAGTCATCGAATACCGTGATGACGAGGGCCGCCCCCTGATCGTGGAAGTGACCACTTCCTGGTGCTACGTGGGCGCCGGGCTGCGGCTCTCGATGGAACTGCTGGGGCCGGAGTATTCGATGTCGATCAACTCGCTTGATGCCGGACCGAAGGTCTTCTTCAGCCGGAATGTGACCGGACCTGTCGGTGAGGACCTGGTCGAGAAGCAGAACGCCGAGACGGGGTTGATGCCGGTGGTGGCTGATGAAGAGGGTGAGTACGGGTACACAGGTGAGAACCGTCACATGGTCCAGTCCTTCCTGGCCGGGCGGCGGCCGGCCGAGAACTTCTCCGACGGTCTGAACGTCACCGAACTGCTGATGACGGCCTACATGAGCGCCGAACAGGACACCACCATCGCCTTCCCGCCGCCCGACCTCGATACTTTCATCCCGGCTGTGGCCCGGGGTGCATGGAACCCCAAGGAGCAGTCATGAAACAACGCGCGTTCCTGACCATCATCGCTGCGGTCCTCATCCTTCCTTTCGCTTCGACCGGAGTCGATGCTCAGGAGGGTGGTGCCCCCGATTATTCGGATGTCCGCATCGAGAAATTCCCGATCGCGATCCAGTGCTGGACCTACCGGGCCTTCACCTTCCGGGAGACCCTCGACAGAGTCCGCGCCCTCGGGATCAGGTATATCCAGCCTTATCCGGGTCAACGAGCAGATCCGGCAGGCCCGTATCTGGATGAACGAAGCGGGGATAGAAGCTGTGGCTTATGGTGTGGTCGGGATTCCGGAGGACGAGGAGGGCGCCCGGAAGGTCTTCCAGTTCGCCCGCCGGATGCGGATAAGGACGATCGTTTCCGAGCCTCGGTTCGAGGACTTCCCCCTGATCGAACGGCTGGTGAAGGAGACCGGGGTGCAGGTCGCCATCCACAACCATGCGACTCCCAACAGGTACGCCCAGCCGCAGACGGTTCTCGATCAGGTTGACGGACTCGATTCGCGCATCGGCGGCTGTCCCGATACCGGCCACTGGGTCCGCACCGGCATCACCCCGACCGACGGTCTGCGCCTGCTGAAGGGGCGTATCATCGACGTCCACCTGAAGGACCTCGACCGCTTCGGGGAGATCCGGGGCGCCCTCGACGTCCCCTTCGGTTCCGGCGTCGCGAACGTGCGTGATATCCTGGCCGAACTTACCCTCCAGGGCTACGACGGCTACATCGCCATCGAACACGAGAACCCGAACGATCTGCAGTCACCGGAAGAGGCCATTCTCAAGGGACTCGAGTTCATCCGCGGCGTTACCTACTGGCACGATTACGAGCGGATCCTGCGGAAAACGCCGCGGGGCTACCGGAAGGATGGCTGGAACCACTACGGTCCCGGCCTTTTCGAACTCGACCGGGAGAGAGGGGAGCTCTCCGCCACCGGGGGGATGGGACTCTTCTGGTATTCGAGGAAGACCTACCGCGACTTCGTGCTCGAGTTCGACTACCGGTGTACTGAGCCGCAAACCAACTCCGGTATTTTCGTGCGTGTCCCCGACGTCCCGGTGGACGACAGCTACATCTACCACTCCTTCGAGATCCAGATCGCCGATAATGGGGAAGGCATTCACGCCACCGGCGCTGTGTATGACGCCGAGCCGCCCACTTCACTGCCGGTGAAACCGGCGGGGGAGTGGAATACCATGAAGATCAGGATGGTGGGTAACCATATCGAAGTGGAGGTGAACGACGTCCTCGTGGTCGACTGGGAAATGGAACCCCGCGGCAAGGTCAG
>JALGWK010000193.1 GCA_025774205.1 bacterium | reverse complement strand
CCCGACGGGATCCTTGATGCCCGGCTGGTCATCCACTATGAACTCCTGGGGGATGACATGGATGATCTCGCGATCCATCGGCAGGGCGATCGCCTTGGCGGCGTCTACCACCCGCTCCACGTCCGCCTGGGTGATCTCGTTCCCCTTGCGGCTGACCGCGATGACACCCCGGCTGTTGATACTGCGGATATGATCTCCGGCGATCCCGGCGAATACCGATCCGATCTCCACCCCGGCGAGCCGTTCAGCGGAATCGAGGGCATCCTCGATACTCCTGATGGTCTTCTCGAGATTTACAACCACTCCGCGTCTCAGGCCGAGCGAGGGGCTCTTGCCAACCGTCGTCATCGGGTTCAGCGATGATCGCCACGATCTTCGTGGTTCCTATATCCAGTCCGGCGATCAGATTCTGAGCGGCCATGGGCTCACTCGCCCCCTTTCATTTCTCGATAGATCACCATATCGGTGAATCGCAGATCCACTTCGGATATCGGGCCATGCCGCTCCCGGCCCTCCTGCACGAGCGACGCGACCAGCGGCAGCTTTTCCCGGATCGTCTCTTCCCGCAGCCTCACGTGGATCGCGTCCTTTGAGAGCACCAGCGTGATCTCTCCATCATCACCCGGCCGTACCTCCGAGATCGTGTCGTAGAGACGCGGGGTCTCCTCCTTCAGGACACAGAGCACGTCAATCGCTCGCCGGAGGGCGACCTGTCGTTCCAGGTCGTCCTCCACCTTCAGCAGTACTCCGGTGATGAAGGGCAGCGCGCCGTAGCGCTGAGGCTCCAGGCCCTGCAGCAGGTTCCCGTCCTCATCGATCCCCTGCACCGGGGCACCACCGAGGAGGGCCACCGGAACGTATTCTTCCACTTCGATGATCACCGAGGCCGGCAGACTGCGCCTGATGGCGACGTTCTTTACCAGTGGGTGCGCCGCCACTCTGGTCCCGAGCTGTTCCAGATCTTCTGCGCCGACCTCACCCGAGGTGAACCGTTCAGGCTCGGCGAGCGCGAGAAGGACCGCGGGATCGAGGTACCTGGTTCCTTCCACCGTTACTTCCTCGACGGTGAAGAAGGTCGTTCCGGAGATACCGGTGAGCGCGGCCCGCGCGAAAATGCCGATCGCGCTCATCAGGAGCAGCGCCATCAGAAGCGCTCCCACCCGGGGCAGCAGACGTTTCCGTTGCCGGCGCCGACGGGTCGTCCTCTGTGGTTTCCCCGGTCGGTTTTTCGATCTCCTGCGGCTCATGAGATCGCCATCCTTCCGGCTTTCCGAAGCCCCTTGACCGGGGGCGACCAGACGGCCCGCGGGAGGGGATCGCCCCTGAATCCGAGTGTCACCACCTCGAGTTCCAGGCTCACTCCGGTCCTGTTCTTTACCTGCTCCCGAACCCGCTCGATCAGGGTCCTGACCTCCCTCGCGGTCGCGTGACCTGTGTTCAGGGTGAAATTCGCGTGTTTCTCGCTGACCTGGGCGGCACCCTCCCTCAGCCCCTTGAGTCCGCAGGCATCGATAAGCCTCCCGGCATAGTCCCCCGGGGGATTCCTGAACGTGCTTCCGGCGCTCCTCTCACCCTTCGGCTGGGTCTTCCGCCTTTGATCCATCACCTCGGCGGTTCGTTTTTCGACTTCACCCGGCTCCCCCCCCGGAGTGAAGCCCAGTTCGACCTGCCCGATTACCGAGCCCGCCGGAAGGGAGGAACTCCGGTACGCCAGATCGAGTGCCTCGGCCTCAACGGTCACGACGTGCACTTCGGGCGGGCTGGTAACGACCGTGACCCGCTCGAGGCTGTCGCTGATGTCACCCCAGGCTCCACCGGCATTCATCACGCTTGCTCCGCCGATCGTGCCCGGCACTCCCGCCAGCCCTTCCAGCCCGGAGAGGTTCCGGCCGGCGGCCCAGCGTACGACGCGGGAGGTCGCGACCCCTCAAAGCCTTCATCGGAAACCAGCAGATTGGTTCCGCCGCCGATGGCCAGGTAGGGGATCTCCATCTCACCGATAAGCATGATCAGACGTTCCAGGCTCGCCAGATCGGGAGGCCGGACCAGCGCCCGACAGGGACCACCGACGCCCATATAGGTGTAGTTCGCGAGCCGTTCCTCGAGACGGATCTCGCCCACCCGTCCCTTCTGGAGAACTCCTTCGAGGGCGCGCATCCGCATCACTTCTGCTCCCTCTTCTCGAGCAGCGTCACGAGCTCGCGGGCGGCTTCCCAGATATCCCCCGCTCCCATGGTGATGACCAGATCCCCCTCCTTCACGATCCCTGCCAGGTACGCCGGGACATCATCCAGTTCGGGGATGTACTCCACCTGCCGATGACCATGTTCCCGGGAAGCATCGGCGATCAGTTCCGCGGTCACCCCGGGGATCGGTTCCTCCCTGGCCGGGTAAATCCCGGTCACCACGAGCAGATCGGAATCGAGGAGCGCCGAGCCGAAGTCACCGGCGAAATCGCGCGTCCGGGAGTAGAGGTGGGGCTGGAACACGGCCACGATGCGACGGTCGAATCCTGCCCTGGCCGCTTTCAGTGTCGCGGTGACCTCGGTGGGATGGTGAGCGTAGTCATCGACCACCATCACGCCGCCGCACTCACCCCTGACGTCGAAGCGGCGGGCAACACCGGTAAAGGTTCCCATCGCCCGGATCATCAGGGCGGGATCGAGGTCGAGATGGAGTCCCACGCTCATGGCTGCCAGGGCATTACGCACGTTGTGCACTCCCGGCACTCGCAGGGTAACCGTTCCGAGCGGCTCACCCCGCCACATCACTTCGAAACGGCTGCCGGCACCCTCGAACTCCAGGGAATCTGCCCTGAGATCGGCCTGGGAGGTGAGCCCGTAGGTGACCAGCGCGCGATCGAAACGCGGGATCAGGTCGCGGACGCCCTCATCGTCGAGACAGCAGATCACGGCCCCGTAGAAAGGCACCTTGTTGGCGAATTCCACGAAGGCGTCACAGAGAGATTCGAAATCGTGATAGGTGTCGAGATGTTCCGCTTCGACGTTGGTGACCACCGCCACGGTCGGGAAGAGTCTCAGGAAGGACCGGTCGTATTCATCAGCCTCGGCCACCAGGTACTCGCCGCCACCCAGCTGCATCGAGGTCCCCAGGTCGTGCATGAGACCACCGGCGATGATCGTCGGCGAGAGTTCGCCCTCGGTAAGGAGGTGTCCGATCATGCTCGTGGTGGTGGTCTTGCCGTGAGTTCCCGCGATCCCCACGCTGAAGTGCATCCGCATCAGCTCGCCGAGCATCTCGGCGCGCCTGATGACAGGTACCTTCCGTTCATATCCGCGTCGAACCTCGGGATTGTCGGGATCAACCGCCGAGGTGTAGACGACGGCGTCAGCGTCCTCGACGTTCGCGGCGTCATGCCCCCGGAAGATGGTAGCACCCAGTTCCTCGAGCCGTTCGGTCACCTCGGTAAGCTGCAGATCGGAACCGCTCACCAGGTACCCCTGCGTCAGCAGGAGTTCAGCGATGCCGCTCATGCCGATACCACCGATTCCAACGAAGTGGACCCGCTCGATGCGCGTGAATTTCGTCATGATTCCACCCCACCGAACATTGCGGCCATCCTCTCCCGCTCCCTGTCGGGGATGCCCCTGGCCATTCCGACCAGTTCCCCTGCGATCGTGAGAGCGGCATCACTCCGCGCGAATCGGGAGACGGCCGAGGACATCATCTCCATTCTGCGGGAATCGTCAGCCAGCCCGTTCACCTCCGCCGTGAGCCTCTCCGTCGAGAGGTCCACCTCCGGCAGGAGGACCGCCGCGCCCGCTTCCGACATCGATCGGGCGTTCGCTTCCTGGTGCCCCGCAGCCGATGTCGGCAGGGGTACGAGCAATGAGGCCACGCCGTGAGCGCTCAACTCGGCGATGGTCGAGGCCCCGGAGCGGCAGAGCGCCAGATCGGCCGCTGACCAGGCCGCGTTCATCTCTTCAATGAATGGCCGCACGACGACTCGCCGGCCGATGCCGCGGCCGGCAATCTCAGGTAATCCGTCGACCAGGTTCCCTATCGATTCGAAATCGTGCGGACCGGTCTGCCACAGGAGGGTGAGATCGGATCGAGTGAGCAGGACTTCGAGCGCATCCCTGACAGCTCCGTTCAGGGCCTTCGAACCCTGGGAACCACCGGTCACGAACAGACAGAATCCTTCGGATGGGAGTCCCATCATGGCGCGTGCCTCTGCCCGGTCGAGCTGCGTGACCGGTCGGGAAGGGGTGCCGGTGCAGGCCACATTCCGGCGTCGGCGAAGAGTAGTCCGGGCCGCTTCATGGGCGATGAACACCCGTGAGGCGAGGGGAGCCAGGATCCGGATGGTCACTCCGGGCATCGCGTCGAGAGCCAGGAGGGCCACCGGCACTCCGGCCAGTCGGGCGGCCAGGAGGGCCGGTCCGGAAACGAAGCCGCCGGTGCCGAAAGCAACGTGCGGTTTGAACCTGACCATCTCGTGCAGGCTCTGGACGAGTCCGGCGAAAAGGGTCACGGGGAAGAGCAGGTTCCGCCATACCTCCCGCCGGTGGAAACCCTCTGTCGAAAGGGCCGTAAAGGAACGGCCCTCGGCCGTGAGGACTTTCTCTTCGAGACCACGCCGGCTGATCGCGAACCGCGCCTCGATATCAGGCAGATGGCGTTCCATCTCCTCGATCACCGCCAGCGCGGGGAAAAGGTGCCCCCCGGTGCCCCCGGCCGCGATCCAGATCCTCATGGGAGTAACCTCCCGCTCCCGCTCTCGGCACTCAGGTCAACGCCCCGTGAAACGCTCAGGAGCAGACCCGCGCCGGCCAGGGATATTACCAGCGATGACCCGCCGTAGGAGATGAAGGGAAGCGCCAGTCCGGTCGTGGGCAGGAGTGAGGTCACCACCGCGATATTGACCAGGGCATAGATCCCGATGGTGAGGGAGACACCTGCCGCCAGCAGGGCACCGGCTGATGAACCGGCCGCCCTGGCGATCCTGAAGCCGCGCAGGACCAGCGCCAGGAATATAAGGAGGACCGCCATGGCACCGATGAAGCCGAGTTCCTCCCCCATGATGCTGAAAATGAAATCGTTGAACGGTTCGGGAAGGAAGCGCAGTTTCTGGGCGCTGTGACCGAGTCCCTTCCCCATCAGTCCTCCATCACCGAGGGCGATCAGCGACTGCCACACCTGGTAGTTCGCGCCCTGGATATCGCTGCCGCCGTCGAAGAAGGCCATCAGACGCGCCCGACGGTATTCGCTCCCCACCATGACCATCCAGGCCAGCGGCAGGGTCGCGGCCGCCACGGCGCCGAAGTGAACGATTCGGGCACCCGCCAGCAGGATCAGTCCCGCGCAGATGAGGCCTACGGCTATAGCCGTGGAGAAATCCTCCACCATGATGAGCGCCACCACCACCGCCACCGGCGCGATAATCGGCAGAAACCCTTCCTGGAACCGGTCAAGCGCGTTACGGCGGGCCACCAGGGTATCGACCAGCCAGAGGAGCAGCGCGAAGCGGGCAACTTCAGAGGGCTGGAAACTGAATGGTCCCAGAGAGAGCCAGCGCAGGGCGCCGTTCGAGTCTCCACCGATCCCCGGCAGGAGAACGGCGATAAGGGCCACGACACTGACAATCAGCAGCGGTCGTCCGAGACGGAGTACCCTGGTGAAGCGCGCCCTCGAGAGGAGGAACATGAGCCCGATGCCGATCACCACCCTGGCCAGGTGGCGCTTGAGGTACCAGGCGCTGTCACCGAACCGGGCGGAAGCGACCGCCGAGGAGGCGCTGAACACCATCACGGTCCCCAGGGCCACGAGGAGGAGCACCAGCATCAGGACGGTTCGATCCACCTGATCCCCGGGCGGAGAGGCAAAGCCGCTGCCCGGCGCCGACCGCTGGGGCGGCCGTCTCTTATTCTCCCTCTTCCTCGTCACGCCCCTTTTCTGACCTCCTCGCTCAACCTCGCGACCGCCTCCCGGAAACGGTCACCACGCTCTCTGTAGTCGGTGAACATGTCGAAACTCGAACACGCCGGCGCGAGCAGTATCACTCCACCGGTGTCGGCCAGATGCCAGGCGATCGCGACCGCTTCCTCGATGGTTTCGGCCTCATGGAGCGGCACGGATCCCTCAAGATCAACGAGCAGTCGGGGGCGGGACTCTCCGATGAGGACCGCCGCCGTGCCGCAACGCGCGAGTTCCTCCCGCAGCGGAACGAAGGGGATCTCCTTGTATGTTCCCCCCGCGATGAGGA